>JAICYE010000540.1 GCA_025934385.1 Acidimicrobiia bacterium
GAAACCAGGACCACGTCCCGGCCCATCACGTCGCCGATCGTCCGGGCCAGCAGCGGATAGTGGGTGCAGCCCAGCACGAGCGTGTCGACGCCGGCCGCCTTGACCGGGGCGAGGAGCCGCTCGGCCAGGACGAAGACCTGGTCGGAGTCGACGTCGCCGGCCTCGACGAACTCGACGAAGCCGGGGCAGGCGGCGCAGGCCAGCTCGATGCTGGGCCAGAGGGCGGCGGCGGCCCGCTGGTAGGCGCCGGAGGCGATCGTGCCGACCGTGCCGATGACGCCGACCCGGCCGGTTCGGGTGGCCCGGGCCGCCGCCCGCAGCCCCGGCTCGATCACGCCGGTGAGGGGGACCTCGTAACGGGCCCGGAGCTCGGTGAGGGCGGCGGCGGCCGCCGAGTTGCAGCCCACGACGACGAGCTTGACCTCATGGCCCATCAGCAGCTCGGTGATCTCGAAGGCGTATTTGAGGACCTCCTCCCGGGGCTTCGGCCCGTACGGGAAGCGGCCGGTGTCGCCGAAGTAGACGAGATGCTCGTCGGGCAGCAGGTCGATCAGGGCCCGGACGACGGTGAGCCCCCCGAGCCCGCTGTCGAACACCCCGATCGGCCGCCCGTCCACGACGGCCAAGGTATCCGAGGGTGCGGCCGGGGCGGCGCACTCCGCTTCGGCGTTCCTCCGCAACGACAGGTGTTGCGCAGGAACGCCGGTCCGGGCGGGTCAGGGGGCGGAGGCGGCCCGGCGGAGGCGGTCGGCGACGGCGGCGCCGATCCCGGTCTCGGGCGGCGGCACCGCCAGCAGGACGTCGAGGCCCCGGCGGTCGGCCTCCCGGAGCCGCTGATAGAGGCACTGGGCGTAGGCCGCGGCGCCGCCGGCCGGCGGCAGGGCGTCGAGGCCGGCCGGGAGGCCGTCGATCCGGCGGGGGGCCAGGACGCCGACGCTGCGGCCGGCCCCCAGGAGTTCCGCCGCCCGGGCGGCCACGGCCTCGGCGGCCAGGACCTCGACCCGGGCCTCGGGGGCGTAGTGCGACGGCAGCGTCCCGGGCGCCGGCACCGGGCCGGCCGCGTCGGGACCGCCCGCCGCCCCCCGCCCGTCCTCCACCTCGACCGGATGGCCGAGGGCTTCGGAGATCGCCTCCACCGACAGCCCGCCCAGGCGCAGCACCCGGGCCGCGCCCCGGCTGAGGTCGACGATCGTCGACTCGACCCCGACGGCGCAGGGGCCACCGTCGAGTACGAGGTCGACGTCGCCGCCGAGGTCGGCCCGGACGTGGGCGGCGGTGGTCGGGCTCACCCGCCCGAAGCGGTTGGCCGACGGGGCGGCGATCCCCCCACCGAAGGCCGAGAGCAGCTCGAGGGCCAGCGGCTGGGCCGGCACCCGCAGCCCGACGGTGGGAACGCCGCCGGTGACGGCGTCAGGCACCTGCTCGGCCCGGGGCAGGATCAGCGTGAGCGGCCCGGGCCAGAACGCCTCGGCCAGCACCCAGCCGTCGGCCGGTACGTCGGCGGCCCAGGCCTTGATGGCCGGGGCCTCGGCCAGGTGGACGATCACCGGATGGTTCCGGGGCCGGCCCTTCACGGCGAAGATCCGCCCGACGGCGGCGGGGTTGGCGGCGTCGGCGCCGAGCCCGTAGACGGTCTCGGTCGGAAAGGCCACCAGCCCGCCCCGGCGGAGGACGTCGACGGCTTCGGCGATGTCGCGCGAGGGCAAACGCCGGCCTAGAAGTAGATCATCCGCCGGGCCCGCTCGACCACAGCGTCGATGTCGTCGGTCCAGGCGCCGGTGGAGAGGTACTTCCAGCCGCCGTCGGGCAGCAGGGCCACGATCGTGCCGCTGTCCATCCCGGCCGCCACCTTGGCCGCCCCGGCCAGCACCGCCCCCGACGACAGGCCGGCGAAGATCCCGAGTTCGGCCAGGCGCCGGGTCCACTCGACCGACTCGCCGAGACGGACGATGAAGCGCCGGTCGAGGACCTCGGGGTCGAAGATCGGCGGGATGTAGCCCTC
>JAICYE010000035.1 GCA_025934385.1 Acidimicrobiia bacterium
AGGAGCGGGTCGAGCGTGTCAGCCAGCCAGGGTCTCTGGGCCATGTTGGTTCCCATGGCGATGAGGTTCCCGGCCCACCGCTTGGCCGCCACTTCCGCCCGGACCCGTTCGACGGCGTTGCCCTTCACCACGATGCGCCGGTCGAAGTCGGCGCCGGTGTTCAGGTTCAGATACTCGTGCGTCGGCCGAGCAAAACAGAAACTGCAGGCATGACTGCATCCCCTGTAGGCATTGATCGTCCAGCGGAAAGAGAGGCGGGATTGCGGGGGTACAGGGTTGATCACCCGCTGCGCCCGGGACCTCCAAGAACTCGAGACCGCGGAATTCGCCATGGCCGGCCCGCCAGGCGGGCGGCTCCTCGTCGAACAGCGCCTGCTGCGGGCCGGCGCTCTCGTCGGCCAGCCGCCACCGCAGCTGCGCTCGTGCCTCCTCCGACGCCCGGGCCACACCCCGAACTCTATACGAACGTGTGTTCGGAATCCAGGACGCCGTTTCGATTCGCGACGAGCGGCCGCCGCGCCGCCGCGAACTGGCGTTCGTTTACCGGAATACAGCGGAAATCGAACGCCGGAATGCGGCAGACGCCCGGCCGGACCGCTCGGGGCGGGCGGCGCCTTGGGCCGGGGTCAGCCGGCGGCGAGGCGCTCCCGGACGAGGGTCGACACGGTCTTGCCGTCGGCCCGGCCGGCCACCCGGGCGGTGATCGCCTTCATGGCCGGGCCCATGGCCGCCATGCCGGAGAAGCCGCCTTCGGACAGGACCTCGTCGACGATCGACTGCAGTTCTTCAGGAGTGAGGGCGGCCGGCAGGTAGACGGCCAGGACGGCGCGCTCGGCCAGCTCCCGGTCGGCGCGTTCGGCCCGGCCAGCGTTGCGGAACGCCTCGGCCGCCTCCTCCCGACGCTTCACCTGCTTGGTGAGGACCGTCAGGATCTCGTCGTCGTCGAGGTCACGGGCCTCCTTGCCCGACACTGCCGCCTCCTTCACGGCGGCCAGCGCCATGCGCAGGGCGGAGGTGGCGAGCTCGTCGCGCCGCTTCATGGCGGCGGTGAGGTCCTCGCGCAGTCGGTCGGCCAGCATCGCTTCGGCTCCCCTGGTTCAGCCGCTCTGGTTGGGGCCGACCCGATCGACGCTGATCCGCAGGAGGACCCGGCGTTCCCGCTCCATGGCCGCCCGGTAGTCGTCCCAGTCGGGGTGCTCGCCCGCCACCCGGCGGTAGTAGTCCACGAGCCCGTCCATGGCTTCGGGGAGCGACACGACGACCGCCCGTCCGTCGACGAGGACCCACTGCCCGTAGAAGCCGTCGCTCATGACGCACAGCGACGCCCGGGGGTCCCGCCGGAGGTTCTTCGTCTTCACCGCCGTCTCCCGGGTGCTGACGACGATCATCCCGTCCGGGTCGACGTCAGCGGCGACCGGCGACATCTGCGGGCTGCCGTCGGCCCGGTAGGTAGCCAGCACCGCGTGGTGGTTCTTGCGGATGAAGTCGCGGGCGGTGTCGGCGTCCATGGCCATGACGCTACTCCGACGCGAGAAGGCCCCGGGTGGCCCGGGGCCTTCCGTTGCGCTCAGCAGGGCGGGTGTCACATCTCGGTCAGCTGGGGCTCCTTCTTGCTCCACTGCCCGTCGATCCCGGTCGACGACGTCGACCCGGATCCGCCGGAAATCTTGTCCTTCATCTGACCGATGCCGGCCTGCGCCTTTTCCCACGGCCCGTGCCCGGCCCGTGAACCGGCCAGGAAGCCGATACCGAACAGAGCCAGCGTCTTCGGGCGAAACAGCTTCATGGCGTCTCCTTCGCGGCGTCCCTGTCAGTCCTGTCAATCCCTGTCAGCGAAACCTTCCCCCGGCCGGGGGTCGGCAAACCGCTCGTCCGGCGCGGTCAGACGCCGGCGGCCAGCCCTTCGCAGCGGGGGTCGGACGCCGCGGTCAGCCCGCTTTCGTCGATCCGGATGAGCTGGGCGTGGCCCATGCAGTCGTCGAAGGAGCCGACGGGAACGAGGCGGTGGCCCGCGTCGCGCAGCCCGTCGAGGACGGGGGTCGGGAACCGGTCCTCGATGCGGACGGACAAGTCACCGGGGTCGACGACCCAACGGGGGGCGGCGAGGGCGACGGCGGCGTCGGCGCCGTCGTCGACCAGGCGGGCGAGGAGCTGGACCTGCGTCTGGAGCTGGCCGTCGGCCCCCATCGTCCCGAAGACCAGCCACGGCCGGCCCGCCCGCCGGGCCAGGGCGGGCATGAGCGTGTGCAACGTCCGCTTGCCGGGGGCAAGGACGTTGACGTGCCCGGGGTCGAGGCTGAAGTAGGCGCCCCGGTTGTGGAGGTTGATCCCGAACCCCGGGACGGTGACGCCGCTGCCGAACCCGTTGTAGTTGGACTGGATGAGGCTCACGCACAGTCCCGAGCCGTCGACGGCGCAGAGGTAGGCGGTGTCCCCCCCGACGCCCCGGGCCGCTCCGCCGGCCCGGCTGCGGTGGTCGGGGCCGGCGCCGATCTTCTCGGCCCGGGCGGGGTCGGCCAGTACGGCGGAGGGGAGCCGCATGTGGGCCGGGTCGGTGAGGTGGGCGTCTCGCTCGGCGAGGGCCATCGCCACCGCCTCGATCAGCCGGTGCTGGCGCTCCGGCCCGTCGGGCGGCAGCGGGCCGGCCCGGTCGAGCAGGTGGAGGGCGAGCAGGGCGGCCGAACCCTGGCTGTTGGGCGGCAGCTCGGCCACGGTGACCTCGCGGTAGCGGCCCTCCAGCGGCTCGACCCACTCGCCCCGGTGGGCGGCGAGATCGCTCCGGTCGAGGACCCCGCCGACCAGCTGGACGTGGTCGGCGACGGCGGCGCCGATGTCACCCCGGTAGAAAGCGTCGGGCCCTTCGGCGGCCAGGGTCGCCAGCGTGCGGGCCAGGTCCGACTGGACGAGGCGGGCCCCGGGGCCGGGCCGGCCGTAGACGGCGTCCCAGGCCCCCCAGCCGGGATCGGCCGGCCGGCCGGCGGCGATCCGGGCCGTGCCGGCGGCGGTGAGGGGGAAGCCCCCGGCGGCGTAGGCGATGGCCGGTTCGGCCAGGGCGGCGAACGGGCGTGATCCGAACCGCTCGAGGAGGTCGAACCAGGCGTCGACCGCTCCGGGCACGGTGATCGGGAGGGGACCGTGCCGGGGCATCGCCGCCGCCGCCGCGATGTTCCGGCGCGGCCCCGAGGCGCCGATGCGGTCCAGCACCGTGTCCGGCGTGGCCGCCGCCGGCGCCCGGCCCGAGCCGTTGTAGCCGTGGAGCGCGGTGCCGTCCCAGATCAGGGCGAAGCAGTCCCCGCCGATGCCGCAGCTGTAGGGGGCGACCACCCCGAGGACGAGGTTGGCGGCCACGGCGGCGTCCATGGCATTGCCGCCGCGGTGGAGGACGGCGGTGCCGGCCAGGGTGGCGAGGTAGTGCGGCGTGGCGATGGCGGCGGTGGCGAACCGGCGGCCCTCGGGCGTCGGTGCCGTCGACGTCCGGGCCACCGCGGTCGGGATCGGGTCGGTCAACCCTCGCTGGTTTCCTTCGGGGGAGGCAGACGCTCCCCAGTCCGGCGTAGTTCGGCGGTCAGGTGGCCCTGGAGCGGCTGACCCACCGCCTCCAGCTGCACCTCGTAGCGGAGGACGTCGGGTCCGACGAGCTCGAAGCGCCGGCGCAGCCCGTCCACCTCCTTGGCCGTCGTTGCCCGCCCGACCGACGTGGCCACGAGATCGATGACGCCGCCGTCGACCGTCCCCTCCTCGATCTCGGCGAAGCCCGTGGGGTGCGCCAGCACGATCTCGAGGCGACCGGCGGGCTTGGGCCGCCAGTAGCCGGTCTCGGAGTGGAGCGGCCGCTGGTCGTCGAGGGCCCACGTCCGCTGCTGGTAGGTGAGGAACGGCTTGCCCGGCACGGCGCCGAACCGGATCTCCTCCCCGTAGTCGAACGAGGCGATCGTCGGGTAGACGCCCCGGCCCTGGCCGCGCCAGGCCCCGATGAGGAAGGCGATGGGTTCGACGTCGGGATGCATGCGGACCCCGACGCTACCGCCGAGGGCGTCGAGATGGCGGCGTCAGGCGGCGGCGCTGAAGGTGCAGACCAGCCTGCAGCGGTCCTCGCCCTCGAGCATGCAGCGGGGCTGTTGGATCCGGACGTGCTCGCCGAAGTAGTCGGCCGTGCCGGTGACGAAGCCCTCGGCCAGGGCACACAGCCGCCGGGACGACCGGTAGCCGAGCACGAGCCCGCCGGCGGGTTCCACCTCCAGCACCTCGAGATCGAGCGGTCCGGCGTCGGCATTGGCCGGCGGCCCGCCCGGATGGAGGATGGCGTTCAGCGTCAGCAGGAACGACTCGGCGCTGTGGTGGGGGGCGAAGATCAGCGGGTACCGCTCGGCCAACAGCGGGACGGCCGCCCGGCCGAACCACCGAAGCCGGTCGTCGGCGTCGGTGCCCGGATCGACGGGCAGCGTGCCGAGGAGGCGGAAGAGGTCCTCGTCGGGGTACCGGTCGAAGGGAAGGTAGCCCCCGATGTCGACCTTGGCCAGCATCTCCGACCACGCGCCCGGTCCGAAGCGGCGGGTCACCGCTTCCTCGAGCAGGTTGAAGATGATGCCGGTCACGCCGAGTGAGTTCGACGGAGAGTGGTCAAGTACCTCGTGAGGCGTCACAGGGTGTCAGTGTTAGCACGGTCAGACATTCCGCTTGCGGATCGAACATACGTTCGTTACAATCGGCCTCATGACGAGGCCCAGGCGGGACGTCGAAGCAGCCCGGGATCTCCTCGGCCAGGGCCTGTCGATCGCCGAGACCGCCCGCCGGGTCGGAATCGCCCGGGCAACCGTTCGAGACTGGATGGGGCAGGGCTTCGACGCCAAACTCAGCGCCAATCGGAGGACGACGCATCGCTCCGATGAACTTTGCCCTTACGTGCGCGACCTCTCGGAAAGCACGTACGCGTACCTCCTGGGGTTATATCTCGGTGACGGCCATCTCTCGAAGCACCCGCGGGATGTCTACAAACTGCGAATCTATCAAGACACAAGTACCCCTATCTCATTCACCAGTGTAAGATTGCGATGCACTGGACGATTCCCAATGTGGTCGGAATCGTTCGCAAGGAAGGGTGCAAAGAGATTTATTCGTTCTCGAAGCACTGGATCTGTTTGTTTCCGCAGCACGGCGAGGGCCGGAAGCACCAGCGGAGGATCGTTCTGGAGCCGTGGCAGCGGTGGGTGGCCGTCGAGCGGCATCCCCGGATGCTGTTGCGGGGCCTTATTCACTCGGATGGTTGTCGAGCCCAGAACCGGGTGAAGGTTCGCGGCAAGTGGTACGAGTACCCTCGTTATCAGTTCACGAATCGGTCGGACGACATACGGCGCATCTTCACGGATGCCTGCGATCGTGCCGGAGTTGAGTGGCGACGAATGAACCAGTGGAATATCTCGGTGGCAAAGCGTGAGTCAGTACGGGCATTGGACCAATTCATTGGACCCAAGTCGTAGTGCCCGGAGCGGGGATCGAACCCGCACGCCTTTCGGCAATGGTGTTTGAGACCATCCTGTCTGCCTGTTCCAGCATCCGGGCATTTACCTAATTCCGATGGGATGATTTATCCAATCGGAATAAGGCCTCTTCGATATTAGCCGTTTTCGGGGTGCCGGCCTTCTCGGCGGCCCAGGCGTTCCGGAGCATCCGCTCGAACCCGTAGGCCACCAGCGAGGTGGCCGCCTGGACGAGCAGGCCGAAGGCGGCCTCGGCCCGTTCGCCCTCCTCGTGGGGGTCGAGGCCCGCGGCCCGGAGCGGCTCCATGACGTACTTCGTGTAGAGCTGCACGGCCCCGGCGGCGACCTCCTGCATCGTCCCGATCTGGAGCCGGGCCAGCTGCATGAACTCTTCCATCGGCAGCCCCACGCCGAGCAGGCTCAACAGCATCTTGACCGCCCGGACGTCGGCGCCGGTGAAGTAGGCGCCCGCACTCCCCTGCCGCGCCCGGATCACCCCCGACGCCTCCAGCGAGCGCAGCACCGCCAGCGGCACGCGGGTGCGGTCGGCCAGCTCCTGCGGGGCGAGGTGCTCGTCGTCGGCCACCGGCGGGAGCGGCGGCACCGTCCGCTGGGCGTCGGCGTGGTGCCGGGCCAGGAGCCCGGCGATCGCCTTGAGCGAGTAGCCCTTGTCTTTCAGCTCCCTGATCGTGCGCAACCGTTCGAGGTGGCGGTCGTCGTACAGTGCCAGCCGCCCGTCGCGGCGCGGCGGGTCGAGCAGACCCTTGGTCTGGTACGAGCGCAGCAGCTCCACGCTCACGCCGGCGGCGTCGGCCAGCTCCTCGACCCGGTAGGCCACGGGGCCCCTCCCTCGTCCTTTCGTCGAAACGTAACACGTCGTTGTCGAACCATTGGCGGCGCGTATGTAACCCTGTCACCGGGGTCGCGGTCGGAAGCCTGAATCAGTCGAGAGGAGGGGCCGGAGGCGTGGCTGTCGCTGTCATCTTTCCGGGTCAGGGGACGCAGGGTGCCGCCATGGGGGCGCCCTGGCGCGACCACACCGCCTGGGGCGTCGTCGAGCGGGCCGAAGCGGCCCTCGGGGAGCCCCTGGCCCACCTGCTGCTGGCCGAGTCGGCCGACGAGCTCGCCCGGACCCGGGAGGCGCAGCTCTCGATCCTGCTGACGTCGCTGGTGGCCTGGGAAGGGGCCCGGGGGCGGATCCCGGCGCCGGTTGCCTTCGCCGGCCACTCCCTCGGCCAGATCACCGCCCTCATCGCCTCCGGGGCCCTGCCCTTCGACGACGGCATCCGCCTCGCCGCCCGGCGGGCCGAGGCCACCCAGGCCGCCGCCGACCGCCACCCCGGCCGGATGGCCGCCGTGATCGGGGCGGAGGAGGCGCAGGCGCTGGAGGCCTGCGACTCCGGCCCCGACGAGTGCTGGCTGGCCAATGACAACGCCCCCGGCCAGATCGTCATCGCCGGCACCCCGTCGGGAATGGAGCGGGCCGCCAAGGCCGCCGCCGGGCTCGGCATCCGCCGGGTCATGCCGCTCAAGGTCGGCGGCGCCTTCCACACACCGCTGATGAACGAGGCCGCCCGCGCCCTGGCGCCGGTACTGGCCGAGATCGCCTTCACCGTTCCGTCCGCCCCCGTCGTGTCCAATGAGGACGCCCGTCCCTACGGCGGGGCCGACGGCTGGGCCGAGCGCCTGCAGCGCCATCTCGTCTCCCCCGTCCGCTGGCGGGGGTGCATGACCACCCTGGTCGACGAGCTCGGAGCCACCACGCTGGTCGAGGTGGGCTTCGGCTCGATGCTGGCCGGGCTGGCCAAGCGGGGCGCCCCCGGCGTCCCGGTCATCGGTGTCGCCACCCCCGACGACATCGCCCCCCTCTCGGAGGTCCGCCCGTGATGGATGCCGTGCCGGTTCCCGGCGAGGTTCTCGCCGTTCCCGAGCGCGTGATCGTTGCGCCCGCCGTCGGTGTGTTTCGCCCTCTGGGCGACACCGGTCTGAACATCACCGAGGCAGGTGAACTCATTCTCGCCGGGCAGGCGATCGGGGTTGTCGAGGGGCCCGGCTCCTCGACGCCCGTCCGCAGCCCGTTCGGGGGCTTCCTCGTCGGGATGCTCGCCCACCGGGGCGAGCGCGTCCGGGAGGGCCAGCCGGTCGCCTGGCTCCGGCTGGCGTGACCGCCGGAACCGCATCGGGCCTGCGCCGGGCGGCCATCGCCGGCTGGGGGCTGGCCGTCCCCGAGGGCAAGCTGACCAACGCCGACCTCGAGGCCCGGGACATCGGCACCAGCGACCAGTGGATCCTCGACCGCACCGGGATCTCGGAGCGCCGGATGTGCGCCGCCGACGAGACGACGGCCGGCCTGGCCATCGCCGCCGGCAATGCCGCCATCAAGTCGGCCGGGATCACGCCCGGCGACCTGTCGATGGTGATCGTGGCCACCTGTACGCCGGAGCAACCGATCCCCGAAACGTCGTCGTTCGTAGCCGAGGGGCTCGGCGTCCGCTGCGGCGCCTTCGACGTCGGCGCGGCCTGCGCCGGCTTCAGCTACGGGCTGGTGGTCGCCGCCGGCCTCGTCGCCGCCGGAACCGACGCCCCCATCCTGCTCATCGGCGCCGAGAACCTCACCCGGGTGGTCGACCCCCGGGAGCGGGGCACGGTCATCCTCTTCGGCGACGGGGCCGGGGCCACCGTCATCGTCCCGTCGACCGGCGGGCCCGACGGGCCGGGGCTCCTCGCCTGGGACATGGGCGCCGACGGCTCGGCCGCCCACCTCATCGAGATCACGGCCGGGGGCAGCCGCCAGCCGACGACGGCCGAGACCGTCGCCGCCGGGGACCACTGGATGAAGATGGACGGCCCGGAGGTCTTCCGCCGGGCCGTGCGGGTCGTGGTCGAGTCGTCGAACGCCGCCCTGGCCCGGGCCGGGCTCACGACCGACGACGTCGACTGGTTCCTCCCCCACCAGGCCAACGCCCGCATCGTCTCGGCCGCCGCCAACCGGTTGAAGATCCCGGCCGAGCGCTGCATCGTCAACATCGGCAAGTACGGCAACACCTCGGCGGCGTCGATCCCGATCGCCCTGGCCGAGGCGGCCGACGACGGTCGGCTGTCCGACGGCGACATCGTCCTCTCCTGCGGGTTCGGGGCGGGCATGACGTGGTCGAGCGCCGTCCTGCGCTGGGGCCGTCCGGTGGGAACGGCGTGAGCGCCGCCGCCAAGGCCGGCGATCCGGGTGGCACCGGCGCGGGCCGGGTGGCGTTGGTCACCGGCGGGTCCCGGGGCATCGGCCGGGCCTCCGCCCTGGCCCTGGCCGCCGCCGGCCACCGCGTGGCGCTGTGCTACCGGGCCGACAAGGAGGGGGCGGCCGAGACCGCCGGCGCCATCGCCGAGGCCGGTGGCGAGGCCCTCGCCGTCGCCGCCGATGTCACCGACGCCGCCGCCGTCGACGGAGCGGTGAAGGAGATCGAGTCGGCCTGGGGGCCTGTCCAGATCCTGATCAACAACGCCGGCGTGACCCGGGACGGGCTACTGCTGCGCATGACCGACGACCAGTGGGGCGAGGTGCTGCGCACCAACCTCGACGGCGCCTTCTACGCCATCCGGCGGGTGGCCCCCGGGATGGTCCGGAGCCGTTACGGCCGCATCGTCAACGTGGGGTCGGCGTCGGGCGCCACCGGCTCGGCCGGCCAGGTCAACTACGCCGCCGCCAAGGCCGGCCTCCTCGGGCTCACCCGGTCGGTGGCCCGGGAACTGGCCTCCCGCAATGTCACCTGCAACCTCGTCGCCCCCGGGCCGATCGCCACCGCCATGCTCGACGCCCTGCCCGAGGACCGGCGGGCCGACCTGGCCGCCATGGTCCCCCTCGCCCGGCTCGGAACGCCGGACGAGGTCGGGGCCACCGTCGCCTTCCTGTGCTCCGAGGCGGCGGGGTATATAACCGGGGCCGCCATCCCCGTCGATGGCGGACTCTCCATGGGGCACTAGGGAGCTTCACCGGCCTTCCGAAGGCACTCACTCACCACCAAAAGGAGAAAGCAATGGATCGCGCCGAGGCGTTCGCCATCCTGAAGGAGGCGGCGGTCGAAGTCCTAGCCGTCGACCCGTCCGCCGTCACCGAAGAAGCCCGCTTCAAGGAGGACCTCGACGCCGACAGCCTCGACCTCGTCGAGTTCGTCATGGCCCTCGAGGAACGGTTCGACATCTCCGTCCCCGAAGAGGACCTCGACGGCGTCGACACCGTCGGCCAGGCCCTGACGCTCGTGCTCGGCAAGCTGGGCGCCATCGCATGAGCGGGACCGCCGTCGCCGGCGCCGGGGCGTCGGCGGACGACCTCGACCATCGCGGTCGGCCCCGGGTCGTCGTCACCGGTCTCGGGGTCAAGACGCCGGCCGGCAACGACGTCGCCACGTTCTGGGAGACGCTGCTGGCCGGGCGGTCGATGGCCGCCGACATCACGAGCTTCGACACCACCGACCTCCCCGTCCGCTTCGCCTGCCAGGTGAAGGACTTCGACGCTGTCGAGTACCTCGGTCCCAAGGAGGTCCGCCGGGTCGACCGCAACGCCCAACTCGGCTTCGCCGCCGCCGTCGACGCCATCCGCTCCGCTGGGGAACCCGGCGCCGACCCGGCTCGCTGCGCCGTCGTGGCCGGGATCGGCATCGGCGGGCTGGGCACGCTGGAAGACCAGGAGAAGGTGCTCATCGAGCGGGGCCCGACCCGGGTGACGCCGTTCCTGGTCCCGATGATGATGCCCAACGCCACGCCGGCCATCGTGGCCATGGAGCTCGGCTGGACGGGGCCCAACGTCTGCGTCGCCACCGCCTGCGCCGCTGGCAGCCACGCCGTCGGGGAGGGCGCCCGGCTGATCCGGGACGGCACGGCCGACGTGGTGCTGGCCGGCGGAGCCGAGGCCGTGGTCGTACCGATCGCCATCGCCGCCTTCGCCCGCATGGGGGCACTGTCGGGCCGCCACGACGATCCGGCGTCCGCCTCCCGGCCGTTCGACGTCGACCGCGACGGCTTCGTCATCGGCGAGGGCGCCGCCTTCCTCGTGCTCGAGCAGCTCGCCCGGGCCCGGACCCGGGGGGCGGCCATCCTCGGCGAGGTCCTCGGCTACGGCCGCAACGCCGACGCCTACCACATCACCGCTCCGTCGCCGGGCGGCTCGGGCGCCACCGCCTGCATGCAGCTGGCGCTCGACGACGCCGGCCTGGCGCCGTCGGCCATCGCCCACGTCAACGCCCACGGCACCTCGACGCCGCTCAACGACGCCTCCGAGGC
>JAICYE010000606.1 GCA_025934385.1 Acidimicrobiia bacterium
GGGCTGGGAGGCCTCGATGGCGCGTCGGAACCTCTGGCGGTCGTTGGCGACCGCGTCGCTCTTGCTGGTCTCGACCGCGGCCGCCGGGCTCATGGCGGCGCCACCGGCCAGTGCCGACAACAACTACGTCATCGTCAACGTCTCCGACAGCGGGTTCAGCCCGCCGACCGTGAACGCGAAGGTCGGCGACCCGATCATCTTCATGCTGCAGGATGGCGCCTCCGACCACCACACCATCACGTCCGACGACAATGGGAACTGCCCGGCCAAGCCCGGGGCGCCGTGCTGGCCGGAGATGGCCTTCGACGACGGCCCGCCCTGTACGTTCCGCAATTTCCAGATGCCCCGGGTTCGCTGCATCACCTTCGTGGTCGCAGGCGACTTCCCGTACTACGACCGGTACACCCGGGAGGCCGGCGGGCCCGACCTGCACGGCACGATGGTGGTGGCGCCGTTGGTCACGCCGACGACCACGACGACCGTCCGGCCGCCCGTGACGACCACCACCGCGCCCCGGCCGACGACCACGACGACCGCGCCGCCGACCACCACCACGACGGACGGCGCCATCCACCCGCTGCTGGTCAGCAATCCCGATCCGACGACGACGACCTTCGCGCCCGTCCCCCTCCCGGTGACGAACACGCCGGCGAAGGCGGCCTCGGCCCCGGCCACGACGACCACGGTGAAGGACAAGTCCAAGGCCAAGGACGGCCCGGCGACGTCGACGACCACCGCCCCGCCCCCGCCGCCGGCCGGCCTCTTCGACACCTCCACGCTGACGCCGGCGGCGCCGGCGGCGGATCCGGCGCCGGCCGCCGTCACGGACCTCGGCGGCTCGGCCGACGTCGACGCCGCCCTGGCCGGGATCCTCCACCCGGACAAGCCGTCCGACAGCGGCGCCTCCTGGCTGCTGCTGGCCTCGGGCGGGTTCGCGGTGCTGCTCCTGCTCGGCGGCGGCTGGGCCTGGTTCCACCGCTCCAGCCGCTATTTCCCCGCCTGACGGCTACGCGGTCGGCCGCTCGGCGGACCCGAGGTACTCCTCCAGCCGGGCCCGCACCTTCGACCGGGCCCGGTGGAGCAGCACCCGCTGGTTGGCCTCGGTGATGTCGAGCACCTCGACCGTCTCCGGAGCGCTGAAGTTCCGCACGTCCCGTAGCGTGATCACCGCCCGTTGCAGGGCGGGGAGCCCGGCGATGGCGTCGTCGACCACCGCCCGGGCCTCGGCCGACAGCAGCCGCTCTTCGGGAATCCCGTCCCACGACGCCGGCGGCGCCGACCACGCCCCGGCCCGGAACCGGGACGGGTCCACCGACGGCGCCGCGTCGCCGTCGCCGTCGCCCTCCAGATCGGAGAACGGGACGCTGCGGTGCTCCCGTACGCCCTTGGTCTTGGCCCGGTTCACGAGGATGCGGAAGATCCACGTCTTGAGCGAGGAACGGCCCTCGAAGCGGTCGATCCCGTTGAGGACGCCCAACCACGTCTCCTGGACCACGTCCTCCGCCTGCTCCCGGGTGGCCACGTAGGCCATCGCCAGCCGGAGCAACGACGCCTGGTACCGCTCGATCAGTGCGGCGAACGCCGCCTCGTCA
>JAICYE010000544.1 GCA_025934385.1 Acidimicrobiia bacterium
AGCAGGCGCCGCTCCTTCATGACGCGGGCCCGCACCTCCTCGATGCCCAGCGTGTCGACGAGCCACTTCATGCGGGCCCGGAGCTTGTTGTCGCGGTTGCCGGCGTGGTCGAAGACCCTCAAGGCCGCCTCGATGGTGGCCAGCAGCTCCTCCCGGGGGGTGAACTCCTCCAGCGCCAGGGCGGGGTGCGGCGTGGCCCCGAGGCCGCCGGCGACGAAGACCCGGAAGCCGGCTTCGGTGCTGCCGTCGGCCCGGGCCCGGGTCACGGCCACCACGCCGACGTCGTTGAACATCGCCTGCCCGCAGTCGGTGGCGCAGCCGGAGAAGTTGATCTTGAACTTGCGGGGGAGGCGCTGGGCGTAAGGGTGGCGGAGGAAGTGGCGGAACGCCGCTTCGGCCCAGGGGCTGATGTCGAGCACCTCGAACGGGCAGGCGCCGGCCAGGTGGCACCCGGCCACGTTGCGGACGGTGTCGCCGCAGGCCTCCCGCGTCGTGAGCCCGACCGAGCCGAGCTCCCGCATGACGGCCGGGATCCGTTGCAGGGCGACGAAGTGGAACTGCACGTTCTGCCGGGTGGTGATGTGACCCCAGCCCCGGGAGTACTCCCGGGCGATGTGGCCGAGCATCTCGAGCTGCTCGGGTCGCAGCGACCCATAGGGGATCTTCACCCGCACCATCTGGAAGGTGGCGCCCTGGCGCTGGCCGTAGATCCCGTTGGCGAGGCGGAAGACCCGCCAGCGGTCCTCTTCCAGTTCCCCGGCCCGGTACTTCGCCAGCAGGAGCTCGAACTTCTCGATGTCGGCTTCGACGGCCGGGTCGAACACCGGCGTGTCGATGGTCACCGTCATGCCACGGCCTCCTTGTACTCGTCGGCGAGGAGCGCCGCTTTCAGCACTGCGTTGGCCTCGCCCGTCCGGCCGGCCCGCACCAGCCCGATGAGGTCGTGGTCGAGCGCGTCGCGCCACTTGTCGGCCCACTCCGCCGGGAGCTCGGCCCGCACCGCGGCGATGAGGTCCAGCAGCGTTCCGTACTCGGCGCCGACGGCGTGGGCGAGTTCGTCGCGGACGCGGCCGGCGTAGCCTGGTGCCCGTCCGCCGGTCGACACGGCCACGACGAGGTCGCCCCGGCGCAGCACGGCCGGCACGGCGAAGTGACAGTGGGCCGGGTCGTCGACGGCGTTGAGCAGGACGCCCTCACGCTCGGCCTCGGCGAAGATACCGGCGGTTTCGGCGGCGTCGCCGGTGGCGGCGACGGCCAGGAAGGCACCGGCGAGGTCGCCGTCCTCATGGGGACGGGCGATCACCGTGACCACGGCGCCGGCGTCGAGCAGCGCGGCCGCCCGGCTCTGCGCCACCGGCCCGGCGCCGAACACGACGCAGCGCCGGCCGGACAGTTCCAGCGAGACGGGAAAAGCGAAGGCCATCGCCGTCACCCGCCCTGGGATACCAGATGGAGACCGCACTCGAGCCGGCCGGTGCCGGCCCAGCGGCCGCTGCGGCCGGAGCCCGGCAGCGTGCAGGGGGCGCAGCCGATGGAGTCGAACCCCCTGTCCCGCAAGGGGTTCACGATCACATCGTGCTCGACGATGTAGCGCTGGACCTCGTCGTCGCTCCAGGCGACGATCGGGTTGATCTTGACGAGGCCCCGGCCGGCATCCCATTGGACGGTGGCGGCGCCGGCCCGGCTCGGGGATTCGGCCCGCCGCAGGCCGGTGACCCAGGCGTCCCGGCCGGCCAGGTGCCGTTGCAGCGGAAGCACCTTGCGGGCCTCGCAGCAGGCCTCGATACCGTGAACGCGGAAGCCGGCGGCGCCCGGCGCGGGGCGCAGCGTCACGAGGTTCAGGCGGTAGCGGGCCTGCAGGCGCCGGGCCGTCTCCAGCGTCTCGGGAAAGTGGAATCCGGTGTCGAGGAAGACGACCTCCACGGCGGGGTCGGGCTGCACGGCGAGATCCACCAGCACG
>JAICYE010000449.1 GCA_025934385.1 Acidimicrobiia bacterium
CGCCACGACCCCCGGCTGGCCGTTGCGGACGCCGCCGCCAACGGGTGGGTCCCAGTCCCGACGCTCTACCTCCACGGCGCCGACGACGGCTGCATCGGCGCCGAACTCGTCACCCCCGACGAGATGAAGCCGCTGTTCCCCGGCGGGCTCGAGGCCGAGATCCTCCCCGGCGTCGGCCACTTCCTCCACCTCGAGGACCCGGCCGGGGTCAACCGCCGGATCGTCGAGTTCCTCACCGCCGACCGGTGACGCTCGCCGAGGCCGCGGGCCGGCATTGGGACGCGGTCGTCGTCGGCGCCGGGCACAACGGGCTCACCGCCGCCGCCTATCTCGCCCGGGCCCGTCGGTCCGTCCTCGTGCTGGAGCGCCGGACGCAGATCGGCGGCGCCTGCACACTCGAGACGCCGTTCCCCGATCAGCGCTTCATCACCAGTCCCTGCGCCTACCTCGTCGGCCTCCTCCATCCGCTGGTCGTCGAGGAGCTCGGACTCCGGCGGCGGGGCTACCGGGTCCAGCCCGTCGACCCCCACCTGTGGTGCCCGTTCGAGGACGGCACCGCCCTCGCCCTGTGGGACGACTCCGCCCGCACGGCCGCCGCCGTGGCCGCCATCGCCCCGGGCGACGTCGACGGGTACCTCGCCTACGAGGCGCTCTTCGGCCGGATCCGCCGGGCGCTGCGGAGCGACTACACCGAGGCGACCGACACCTGGCTCGGCCCTGCGCCGACCCGGCCGGAACTCGAGGCCCGACTGGGCCACGACCCCGAGCTGGTCGAGATCCTCTTCCACACCCCGATCGCCGACGTCATCGAGCGTCACATCGCCGACGGGCGGCTCCGCACCGCCCTCCATGGTCAGGGCATCATCGGCACCTTCGCCGGGCCCCGGGATCCGGGCACCGCCGCCGTCCACGCCATGCACTCGCTGGGCACCCTGGACGGCCGCCCGGGCACCTGGGGCTACGTCGAGGGGGGCATGGGCCGCGTCTCCCTGGCCCTCGCCGAGGCGGCCACCGAGGCCGGGGCGGTGATCCTGACCGGCGCCCCGGTCGCCGCCATCCTGCCCGGCGACTCCCCGGCCGTGGCGCTCGAGGGAGGCGACATCCTCCGGGCCGGCGCCGTCGTCAGCAACGCCGACCCGAAGCGGACGCTGGCGCTGTGCCAGGCGGCCGGTGGCGACCTGCCGGAGGGGTTCCGGGCCTTCGCCGAGCGGGTCGAGGCCTGGCGGAGTGAGAGCCCGGTGCTGAAGGTCAACTGTGCCCTCGACCGGCTCCCGACGTTCACCGCCGCCGCCCGCCCCGGCTACGACGGCCCGCCTCCGCACCGGGCCATGGTGACGATCTCGACCGGGACCGACGCCACCCAGCGGGGCTGCGAACTCGCCCGGCAGGGAGAACCGGCGCCGGTGTGGTGCGAGCTGTACTTCCAGACGGCCTACGACCCGTCGGTCGCCCCGGCGGGCCGCCACACGATGAGCGTGTTCGCCCAGTACGTCCCCTACCGGCTGGCGACCGGGACCTGGGACCAGCGCCGGGAACGGATCGCCGACCAGGTCATCGCCACCATCGCCCGCTTCGCCCCCGACGTCGCCGGCTGCATCGTCGACCGGCAGGTCCTCGGCCCGCCCGACGTCGAGGCCCGCATCGGCCTCACCGGCGGCCACATCTTCCAGGGCGAGTGCCTGCCCGACCAGATGTGGGAGCGGCGCTTCGCCCCGGCCACACCCGTCCCCGGCCTGTATCTGTGCGGAGCCGGCACCCATCCCGGTGGCAGCGTCATCGCCGCCAACGGCCGCAACGCCGCTACGGCCGTGCTGGCACGGCTTCGATAGCGGCCCGCACCCGCTCGGCGACCTCGGCCGCCTCCTCCGGCGAGGCGTACTTCTCCCGAGGCCAGAAGAATCCCCGCAGCCCGTCCTTCTTGTGGCGGGGTACGACGTGCACGTGCAGATGGGCCACGCTCTGGGAGATGCGGTTGTTGTTGGCCACGAACGTGCCGTCGGCGCCGAATCCGGCCTCCATGGCCGCCGCCACCCGCCGGGCCACCGAGAAGACCGGCACCAGCAGCGAATCGGGCAGCTCGGGGAGCGTCACCACGTGCTGGCGGGGCACGACCAGCGTGTGACCCTTGAACACCGGCCGGTGGTCGAGGAAGGCGACGACGTCGGCGTCGCCGTAGACGAGGTGGTCGTCGGCGCCGGACCTGCCGGCGATGATGGCGCAGAACTCGCAGGCGGCCACCCCGGCCACCGGCTAGATCGGGTAGGGGTACTGCCGGGCCTTCACCGCTTCCCGCTTCGGCACCAGCACCTTGCGGCGGAAGTAGCAGACCTCCTCGCCCCGCTGGTTGAACCCCCGGGTCTCGACGGCCACCACGCCCCGGTCGGGCTTGCTCTTCGACTCCACCTTGTCGAGGACGGTGGTCACGGCGTAGATCGTGTCGCCGTGGAACGTCGGCATCTTGTGCTGCAGCGTTTCCACCTCGAGGTTGGCGATGGCCGCTCCGCTCACATCGGGGACGCTCATGCCCAGCACCAGCGAGTAGACCAGGTTGCCCACCACCACGTTCTTGCCGAACTGCGTGGCTTCCTCGGCATACCAGGCGTCGGTGTGGAGCGGATGGTGGTTCATGGTGATCATGCAGAAGAGGTGGTCGTCGGCTTCGGTGATCGTCTTGCCGGGCCAGTGGCGGTAGACGTCACCGACCTCGAAGTCCTCGAAGTAC
>JAICYE010000321.1 GCA_025934385.1 Acidimicrobiia bacterium
CCCGCCGCAGCCGATCACCGCCACCGAGTCGCCGCGGCCGACCGCGCCGGTGTTGATCGCCGCGCCGTGGCCGGTGCCCGGGCATCCACCTTGGTGCACTGGCCGGCCGCCACCAGGGTCTTCTCCAGGAACGCGCCGATGCCGAGCGCGGGGGAGAGCTCGGTGCCGTCCTCCAGCGTCATCTTCTGCGTGGCGTTGTGGGTGTCGAAGCAGTACTGCGGCTCGCCCTTGACGCAGGCGCGGCACTGCCCGCACACCGCGCGCCAGTTGAGGATCACGTAGTCGCCGACCGCGACGTTGGTGACGCCCTCACCCACGGCGCTCACCACGCCGGCGGCCTCGGGCCGGGCCCGGGGGTCGACCTTCACGCACTGCCCGGCGGCCACCAGCGTGAGTTCGGCGAAGGCGCCGATCCCCAGCGCCGGCGACAGTGGGGTGCCGCCGAGCGTCATCTTCTGGGTGGCGTTGGCCGAGTTGAAGCAGTACCAGGGGCGGCCCCGCCGGCAGGAGCGGCACTGGCCGCACGGCGCCCGCCAGGCGATGACGACGTAGTCGCCGGGGGCGACGCCGGTCACGCCTTCGCCCACGCCCTCGACCACGCCGGCGGCCTCGTGGCCGAGCAGGAACGGGAAGTCGTCGTTGATGCCGCCCTCCCGGTAGTGGAGGTCGGTGTGGCAGACGCCGCAGGCCTTCACCCGTACCAGCGCCTCGCCCGGCCCGGGATCGGGAACGGTGATCGTCTCCACCGTGACCGGCTCCTTCTTGGCCCTGGCCACGACGCCCCGCACCTCATGCGCCATCGCAGTTCCCCTGTGTCTCTGGGTGGCTCCGCCGACGTGCGGACTCTAGACCGGGCGCGGACGTTCCCCGGCCGGGGTGCTGCCCGACCGGGGAACGTGTTCGGTTCCGGTTAGCGGAAGCGGCAGTTGCGGACCTCGTTGGCGGGGCCGACGAAGCAGAGGTTGCGCCCCGGTCCGCCATCGAGCTTCGACCCCGGGTCGGCGTCGTGGGCGTCGAGCACGTCGTCGCCGCCGTCGCCGTAGAGCAGGACGATGCCCGGCCCGCCGTCGATGTCGTCGTTGCCCCAGCCGCCGGAGATGAAGTCGTCTCCACCCCCGCCGTCGAGGGTGTCGTCGCCGGACTCTCCGAAGATACGGTCGGCGTCCGGGCCGCCGCGGATGTTGTCGGCCCCGGGCCCGCCGCAGATGATGTCGTTACCGCCGCCGCCATCGATGCTGTCATCGCCGCGGCTGCCGATGATGACCTCGCTGGCGGCCGTGCCGGTGATGATCACCGGGCCGCGCTCATGAGAGGCGTCGAGCCCGGGGCTGGACAGGTGTCCGTTGCAGGACCCGCCGAATGTCTGGCCCGGTGGCGCGGCGGCGATCGCCATGCCGACGACGTAGGCCGTGGTGGCCAGTACGACCGCGACACGGCCGCCACGGCGCCCCAACCTGATGCGACCTGCCATGAATACCTCCTTGTTCGAGGTCGTGGTTCGTGGGTCGCAGCGGCCTCGGCCCCAGACAAGTCGTGACCGGAGGCGAACTGTGTACCACCGGCAACTTACCTCTTCTGCGCCACACTGACAATCACTTCGTCGAAATTAGCATCTCTTTAGCGCCCCGGAACCACCGGTAACAGGCGTCCGATAGCGTCCTCGGGCGATGACCAGGAGAGATCGAGCCGGGGAAGAAGGCGTCGAGGCGCTGGCCTTCGAGACCCGGGCCATCCACGCCGGCCAGGAACCCGATCTCGCCACCGGGGCCGTCTCCGTGCCGATCTACCAGACGTCGCTGTTCGTCCAGGACGACGTCGACCGCGACAAGGGCTGGTTCTACTCCCGCACCGGCAACCCGACCCGGGCGGCGCTGGAGCGCTGCATCGCCTCGCTGGAGGGGGCCGGGCACGGCTTCTGCTACGGCAGCGGGGTGGCCGCCGAGGACGCCGTCCTCCGGCTGCTCCGCCCCGGCGACCACCTCGTCGTGTCCCGGGACCTCTACGGGGGGACGTACCGCCTGCTGCGGCGAGTGTGGGAGGACGGGGGGCTGTCGTTCACGCCGGCCGACCTCACCGACCCGTCCGCCGTCGAGGCCGCCTGGCGGAGCGAGACGAAGATGGTCTGGGTCGAGAGCCCGACAAACCCCCTGCTGCAGATCGTCGACATCGCCGCCGTGGCGGCGGCCGCTCGGGAGCGAGGCGCCCTCACAGTGGTCGACAACACCCTGGCCTCGCCCTACCTGCAGCAGCCGCTGGCGCTGGGGGCCGACATCGTCGTGCACTCGACGACGACTTACCTCGGCGGGCACTCCGACGCCCTCGGCGGCTGGGGGGGGACGTCGGACGGCGGGCTGGCCGAGCGGCTCGAGCTGCTCCAGGCGGCGACCGGGCCGGTCCCGGGGCCGCTCGACGCCTTCCTGATCCTGCGGGGGGTCAAGACGCTGCCGGTGCGCATGGAGCGCCACTGCACCAACGCCGCCGCCGTGGCCGAGTTCCTGGCCGGGCACTCTGGGGTCAGGGCGGTGCACTACCCGGGGCTGCCGTCCCACCCCGGGCACGACCTGGCCGCCAAGCAGATGTCCGGCTTCGGAGGGATGGTCTCGTTCCGGCTGGCCGGCGGCGAGGCGGCGGCCCGGGCGGTGTGCGCCGGGACCCGGCTCTTCGCCCTCGGCGGGTCGCTGGGCGGGGTCGAGTCGCTGATCTCGTACCCGCCGACGATGAGCCACTTCCCCATGCAGGGCACGGAACTCGCCGCCGATCCGGCGCTGGTGCGGCTCTCGGTGGGGATCGAGGCGGCCGCCGACCTGGTCGCCGACCTGGACCGGGCGCTGGCGTCGCTCCCGCGGTAGGGGGTACGGCGTGATCCTGGTCGACCTGGAGCGGGTCGGCGTCCGCCGGCCGGACCGTCCGCTGTTCGAGTCGCTGTCGCTCACCGTCTCGACCGGCGACCGGCTCGGCGTGGTCGGCGTCAACGGCACGGGCAAGTCGACGCTGCTGCGGGTGCTGGCCGGCGCGGCCGAGCCCGAGTCGGGGACGGTGCGGCGGGGCCGGGGCGGGCGCGTCGGCTTCCTCGACCAGCAGCCGTCGCTGCCGGCGGGCTCGGTGCGGGCGGCGGTGGGCTCCGGCCCCGGCGGCCCGGGGGCGTCCCCGGGAGACTGGGAGGCGGCCGAGATCCTGGAGCGCCTCGGGATGGGCGGCCTGGTCGAGGCCGACGTCGCCACGCTGTCGGGCGGGCAGGCCAAGCGGGTGGCGCTGGCCCGGGTGCTGGTGACCGACGTCGACCTGCTGATCCTCGACGAGCCCACCAACCACCTGGACATCGACGCCGTCGCCTGGCTGGAGTCCCGGCTGGCCCGCTTCCGGGGCGGGCTGGTCCTGGTGACGCACGACCGCCACGTCCTCGACCGGGTGACCACCCGCATGCTGGAGCTCGACCGGGGCCGGGCCCACGTCCACGAGGGCGGTTACGCCTCCTATCTGGCCGCCCGGGCCGAACGGGTCGAGCGGGAGGCCGGGACCGAGTCGGTGCGGCGCAACCTGGCCCGGGCCGAGCTGGCCTGGCTGCGCCGGGGCGCCCCGGCTCGCACCCGCAAGCCGACGGCCCGGATCGCCGCCTCCCGGGCCATCGTCGAGGGGAAGCCGGCGGCGGGCGCCCCGGGCGGTGCCGGCCCGCTCGACCTGGGCCCCGGCGGCCCGACCGGCTGGACCGGGCCCGGCACGGCCAAGCCCACCCCGACCCCCCGCCTCGGCGACAAGGTGATCACGGCCCATGGGATCGGCCACCGCTTCGGGGACGGATC
>JAICYE010000437.1 GCA_025934385.1 Acidimicrobiia bacterium
CATCCGGCGAGGCTCGTGACGATGGCCTGGGCGCTCGTGAGCCTGGCCGGCGTCACCGCCGCCGTCGCCACGCCGCCGGCGGGGAACGCCAGCCGCAACGAACTCGTCGTCGGCAAGGTGACCGACGACATCACCATCCAGCGCTCGAGTCCGAGCGACCTCCACATCCAGCAGCTGACGATCGACCCCGGCGCCACCTCGGGCTGGCACACCCATCCCGGGCCGGAGTACTCGGTGGTCAAGGCGGGCGAGGTGATCCTGGAGCGGTCGCCGGCCTGTGCCCTGATCACGGTCAAGGCGGGTCAGGGTTTCTTCATTCCCGGTGGGACGCCCCACATCGCCCACAATGACAGCGCCGCCCCGGCCGAGCTCTACGTGACCTACACCGTGCCGGCCGGCACCACCAACCTGCGCCTCGACTCCGAGGCGCAGTGCGGGGGTAAGTAGCCAGCTGATGATCGGAGAACAGTGAATACGCCGGATCTGGACGCCGCCGCCCAAGCCGTCGCCGTCGCCCGGGGCGTCTGCCGCCAGGCCGCCGCCCACCTGGCCGAGCTGTCGGCCGAGAACGGGCGCATCTCGGTGGCCAAGCTCGACCGCCACCAGGTGCTGGCCTACGACCTGGCCCATGTCACCGCCGGGGTGGAGGGGGCGGCGGTCATGGTCGACTATGGCGCCCACGGCGGGCTCCAGGCCCGGCTCGCCTGCCTGTTCACCGCCGAGGCCATCGCCGACCTCGTCGCCCGGCTGGTGGGCCGGGAGGCGGAGTGGGGCGTGAGCGCCGCCGAGCTCTCCCCCGCCGGCGAGTTCGTTGCCGCCCACCGGGCCCCCGAGTTCGCCGAGGACGTCGCCGAGGAGGTGGCCCGCCACGGCGGCGGCCCGCGCCAGCTGGCCGAGGAGTTCGAGCTCGTCCGCGACACGTTCCACCGCTTCGCCGCCGACAAGGTCCGGCCGGTGGCCGAAGACGTGCACCGGAAGAACCTCGACATCCCCGAAGAGGTCATCGGCGGCCTGGCCGAGATCGGCGGCTTCGGCCTGTCGGTGCCGGAGGAGTACGGCGGGTTCGCCGCCGGCGGCGAGAGCGACTACCTCGGCATGGTGATCGCCACCGAGGAGCTGTCGTGGGGCAGCCTCGGGGTGGGGGGCTCGCTCATCACCCGGCCCGAGATCCTCACCCGGGCGCTGGTGCGGGGCGGCACGGAAGAGCAG
Organism: Acidimicrobiia bacterium; assembly: GCA_025934385.1. Next base: position 1,210 of record JAICYE010000437.1, read on the forward strand.
AAGAAGGTCTGGCTGCCGAAGATCGCCGCCGGCGAGGCCATGGTCGGCGTGATGGTGACCGAGCCCGACTACGGCTCCGACGTCGCCAGCCTGAAGGTCAGCGCCACCCCGACGGAGGGGGGCTACAGGATCAACGGCGTCAAGACGTGGGCCACCTTCGCCGGACGGGCCAACACCCTGATGCTGCTGGCCCGCACCGACCCCGACAAGAGCAAGGGCCACAAGGGCCTGTCGCTGTTCATCGTCGAGAAGCCCGAGGCCCCCGGCCACCACTTCGAGTTCACCCAGGAGTCCAATCCCGACGGAAGCAGGGGCCGGATGGAGGGCCGGGCCATCGACACCCTCGGCTACCGCGGCATGCACTCCTACGAGGTGAGCTTCGAGGACTGGTTCGTCCCCGCCGCCAACCTCATCGGCGGCGTTGGCGGCCTGGGCAAAGGGTTCTACTACCAGATGGAGGGCTTCGAGAACGGCCGGCTGCAGACGGCGGCCCGGGCCGTCGGTGTCATGCAGGCGGCCTACGAGGCGGCCCTCGACTACGCCCGGGAACGGCGCGTCTTCGACAAATCGATCTTCGAGTACCAGCTGACCAAGGCCAAGATCGCCCGCATGGCCGCCGTCATCCAGGGCGGCCGGCAGTTCGCCTACTCCGTGGCCCGGCTGATGGCCAAGGGCGAAGGAGCGCTCGAGGCGTCGATGGTCAAGGCCTACGTCTGCCGCGCCGCCGAATGGGTGACCCGGGAAGCGCTGCAGATCCACGGCGGCATGGGCTACGCCGAGGAGTTCCCGGTCTCCCGCTGGTTCGTCGACGCCCGCGTCCTGTCGATCTTCGAAGGCGCCGACGAGACGCTTGCCTTAAGGGTCATCGCCCGCCGGCTGGCCGAGCAGGCACTGGAGGGCTGAGCCATGGAGCTGCCCATCGACAAGGTCAAGCTGAAGGACATCCTCGCCCGGGCCGCCACCTTCGTCCACCGGGAGGTCTACCGGCGGACGGGCGGCAAGGTCGGAGCGAAGATCGGCCCGACCACCATGGGCCTGCTGACCACCACCGGCCGCAAGACCGGCCAGCCCCGCACGACGCCGTTGAACTGCACCCCCGACGGCGACCGGTGGCTGCTGGTCGCCTCCTACGGCGGCGACGACCGCGATCCGCAGTGGTTCAAGAACCTGGAGGCCCACCCCGAGGCCACCCTCCAGATCGGCACCGAGACGTTCCCCGTGCGGGCCACGGTGGCCACGCCGGAGGAGAAGAAGACGCTCTGGCCCAAGGCCGTGGCCGCCTACAAGGGTTACGAGGGCTACCAGCGCAAGACGTCGCGCGACATCCCCGTCGTCATCCTCTCCCGCACCGCCGGCTCGTCGTAGGGCTCCCGCACCGGGGCCGGCAGCGCGCCGGTGAAACGCGCCAGCGTCGCCTCCACCAGTGCCCGTTCGACCGGCGTCAGTCGGCTGCGGCCGCCGTCGACCTGCTCGTGCCACAGCCGGTGCGTCGAGTAGCCCGTTCCCGGCCGATTGGAGTCCGAAAGGAAGCGGGCGGCCACAGCCCCGAAGCACAGCCCGAGCCGGTCGGC
>JAICYE010000592.1 GCA_025934385.1 Acidimicrobiia bacterium
CGCCTCCACCTCCGCCGCCCCCCGTCTCCGGCGGACGGCGACCGCCGGCCGCCGTGCCCACCCGGCGATCGGCCGCCGGCCGCTCACCACGTGGCCCGCCCGGGCTCGAAGGAGCCGACGCCGGGGTGGCGGGGCGCCCGGGTCGGACGGTGGGCGCCCGGCTCGGGCGGATACAGCAGGTGCAGGCCGCCGGAACCGGAGAGCTCGGCGACGGCCGCCACCGCCCGGCCACCACCAGGGCCGCGGATCACGTGGACGACCGCGTCGACTGCCGCCCGGATCTGGGCCCGGATCGCCTCCAGCGGGAGGCCGAGCCCGGCCAGCAGGACGAGGTTCTCCAGGCGGGTGAGGGCGTCGCCCGGCCCGTTGGCGTGGATCGTCGAGAGCGAACCCGAGTGGCCGGTGTTCAGCGCCTGGAGGAGGTCGAAGGCTTCCTCGCCCCGGACCTCGCCGAGAACGAGCCGGTCGGGCCGGAGCCGCAGGGCGGCCCGGACGAGCGCCCGGACCGGGACGGCTCCGGCTCCTTCGGCGTTGGCCGGGCGGGCTTCGAGCCGCACGACGTGGGATTGGGGCAGTGCCAGCTCGGCCGTCTCCTCGATCGTGACGATCCGCTCGCCGGCGCCAACCTCGCCCGCCAGGACGTTGAGCAGCGTGGTCTTGCCGGCGCCCGTCCCGCCGGAGAGCAGGAGGTTCCATCCCGCGCTGACGGCCCAGCGCAGCAACCCGGATCCGGGCCCGGTGAGCCCGAAGTCGGCCAGGGATCGCCGGGCGGGCCCGAATCGGCGGATGGCGACGCAGGTGCCGTCGACGGCCACCGGCGCCAGCACGGCGTGCAGGCGCGAGCCGTCGGGGAGCCGGGCGTCGACCATCGGCGACGACCGATCGAGCCGGAGCCCGAGGGGGGCGATAATCCGCTCCACCACCCGGCGGACGCCGGTCTCGTCGAGATCGACGGCCACCGGCTCCAGCCGCCCGGACCGTTCGACGAAGGCCCGCCCGCCGCCGTTGAGGAGGATCTCCGATATCTCGGGGTCGGCGAAGAACTCGTCCAGGGCGCCCGTCTCCTGCGGGGCGCTCACGCCGCCCACCGCCCGCCGAGCCCATCGATGACCGCCGCCACGACCGCCCCGGCCGGCGCCGCCAGCGCGGCCGGCAGCCGGTCCCGCAGGACGCCGGCGTCGACGGCCCGGGCGATCTCGGCCCGCACCGGGAACCGCGCCAGCACTTCGCCGCGTCCTTCGGCGTTGGGTGGACGCGTCTCGAGCCGTACCACGTGTTCCTGCTGCAGCCGAAGCTCGGCGGCGTCTTCGATGGTGACGATACGCTCGGCGGCTGGGATGAACGAGCTGAGCGCGTTGAGCAGCGTCGTCTTTCCAGAACCCGTACCGCCCGAAATCAGAATATTGAGCCGCGCCTGCACGCAGCCGGCGAGCAGGTCGACCATTTCCGGAGTCAATGCACCAAGTTCGAGCAGCTGGTCGATCGTGATCTGGGCGCCGAACCGGCGGATAGAAAGAACCGGTCCATCCAGCGCGAGCGGCGGAATGATCGCGTTGACACGTGAGCCGTCGGGGAGACGGGCGTCGACCATCGGCGACGATTCGTCCACACGGCGGCCGACGCGGCTCACGATACGATCGATGATCGCCAGCAAATGCGCGTTGTTCC
>JAICYE010000435.1 GCA_025934385.1 Acidimicrobiia bacterium
CCTCGGCTACGAGGTGGCCGAAGGCCCGGAGGTCGAGACCGACTGGTACAACTTCGAGGCCCTCAACATGCCGCCGGCCCACCCGGCCCGGTCGATGTGGGACACGCTCTACGTCAAGCTCGGCCGCCCCGAGGAAGTGGTGCTGCGCACCCACACGTCGCCGGTGCAGATCCGGGTCATGGAGTCCCGCCAGCCGCCGGTGTACACGGTCATGCCCGGCCGCTGCTACCGGCGCGACACGCTCGACGCCCGCCACTCGCCGGTGTTCCACCAGATCGAGGGCCTCGTCGTCGACCGGGGCATCACCTTCGGCGACCTGGCCGGCACCATCGACGCCTTCACCCGGGCCTACTTCGGCCCGGGCCACACGTCGCGGCTGCGGCCGAGCTACTTCCCCTTCACCGAGCCGAGCGCCGAGTTCGAGGTCACGTGCTTCGTCTGCGACGGCGCCGGCTGCTCGGTCTGTTCCAAGACCGGCTGGCTGGAGCTCGGGGGCTGCGGGATGGTCGACCCCAACGTCTTCCGGGCCGTCGGCTACGACTCCGAGACCTACACCGGCTTCGCCTTCGGCTTCGGGCTGGAGCGGATGGCCATGGTCCGCTACGGCGTCGAGCACATCAAGTCGTTCTTCGAGAACGACGTCCGGTTCCTCAGGCAGTTCTAGCGAGGTCCTGTGAAGGCTCCGCTCTCCTGGCTCCGCGACTTCGCCCCGATCGAGGGAACGCCGCTCGAGCTGGCCGACCGGCTCAACGGGATCGGCCTCATCGTCGAGGGCATCAGCGCGCCGGGGCGCGACATCGCCGGCGTCCGCACCGTGCGGGTGCTGGCGGTGGAGAAGCACCCCGACGCCGACCGCCTGGCCCTGGTCGACGTGGACGCCGGCGACGGCAACGCCGTCCGGGTGGTATGCGGGGCCCACAACTACGCCGTGGGCGACGTCGTCCCCTGGGCGGCGCCCGGTGCCGAGCTCCCCGGCGGCTTCAGGCTGGAACGGCGCAAGATCCGGGGCCAGGTGTCGGACGGCATGCTCTGCGCCCCCGACGAGCTCGGCCTGTCCGACGACCACAGCGGCATCATGATCCTGGCGCCCGACACGCCGTTGGGGGAGGACCTCCGCACCGTCCTCGGCCTCGACGACATCGTCTTCGACCTCGAGATCACGCCCAACCGGCCCGACGCCATGTCGATCGCCGGCGTGGCCCGCGACCTGGCCGCCGCCCTCGGGGTGCCGTTCACGCTGCCCGCGCCGTCGGCGCCGGGTGTCGTCGAGCTCGCCGCCGCCTCGCTGCTCGTCGAGGCGCCCGACCGCTGTCCCCGCTACGTCGCCCGGACGGGCCGGGTGGCGGTGGCGCCGTCCCCCGGCTGGATGGCGGAGCGCCTGACCAAGGCCGGCATGCGGCCGATCTCGGGCGTCGTCGACGTCACCAACTACGTGATGCTGGAACGGGGTCAGCCGCTCCACGCCTTCGATCTGGCCCGCCTCGGCGGGCGGGGCATCGTCGTCCGCCTGGCCGGCGAGGGCGAGAAGATCACCACGCTCGACGGCGTCGAGCGCACGCTCACCGCCGAGGACCTCCTGATCTGCGACGCCGACCGGGCGCCCCAGGCCATCGCCGGCGTCATGGGGGCGGGCGACTCCGAGGTCTCCGACACGACCACGGAACTGCTGCTGGAGTCGGCCTACTTCGCCCCCGACGGGATCCTCCGCACCTCGAAGCGCCTGGGCCTGCGGACGGAGTCGTCGGCCCGCTTCGAGCGCGGCGTCGACCCCAACGGCACCGCCCTCGCCGCCGACCGGGCCTGGGCGCTTTTCACCGAGATCGCCTCGGGGCAGGCCGCCGGCGGCGCCCTCGACGAGTACCCGGCCCCGGTGGAAGCGATCCGGGTCACGCTGCGGACCGCCCGGGTCAACGCCGTGCTCGGCACCGAGCTCGACACCGCCACGATCCGGCGTCACCTGGAGCCGCTCGGCTTCGCCGTTCCCGAGGGCGGGCACAACGACGGCCACGGCGGCGTCGCGGACTACCTCGTGCCGACGTACCGGCCCGACTGCGAGCGGGAGATCGACCTCGTCGAGGAGGTCGCCCGCCACCACGGCTACAACAACATCGCCCGGACGCTGCCCCGCATGGCGGAGCCGTCGGGCGGATTGACGCCGGTGCAACGGGGGCGGCGGGCGGTGCGGGACGCGCTCCTCGGCGCCGGACTGTCCGAGGCCTACACCTTCTCGCTGGTGGCGCCGGCCGACCTCGCCGCCGCCGGCCTCCCGGCCGAGGGCATCGAGCTGGAGAACCCGCTGCGGGCCGAGGAATCGCTGCTCCGCCCGGCGGTCCTGCCCGGGCTGCTGCGGGCGGCGGCGTTCAACGCCGGCCATGGTCTCCCCGACGTGGGCCTGTTCGAGGTCGGCCACGTCTTCCTGCCGCCGCCGGCCGGGCAGACGCTGCCCGATGAGCGCGAGCACCTGGCCGCCGTCGTCACCGGCACGGTCTTCCGGCTGCCCCACGAGCCCAACCGGCCGGTCGACGGCCACGACGCCGTCGGCACCCTCGAGACGGTGGCCGAGGCGCTGGGGCTGGTGGACTGGTCGCTCCGGCCGGACGATGCCGCCGGATTCGCTCCCGGACGGGCGGCGGCGGTGGTCGTCGACGACACGGTCGTGGGGGCGGTCGGAGAGATCGACCCCGGGGTCCGGGCCCGCCTGGGCCTCGGCAGCCCCGTGGTGGCCTTCGAGGTCAACCTGTCGCGCGTCCTCGACGGCGACCGGAGGGAGCGGCGGGCGGTCAC
>JAICYE010000181.1 GCA_025934385.1 Acidimicrobiia bacterium
GACGCCCTGTCGCTGCTGGCCGGCGTGATCCTGGCCGGCGTGGGCCTGGTGTCCCTCCTCACCCGGGGGGCCGGCCTCCAGTCTCGCTGGACGTGGCCGGTCCTGCTCATCGTGGCCGGCGTGGTCGGCCTGCTGGCCACCCGGCGGGACGCCGACCGCCGGCCCTGAGCGCTGGCGCCGCCCCGCCGGCCGCGTGCGCGAGGCCGGGCGCCGGGGTTGTAAGACAGGGGTGGCACGACACGACAGGAAAGGTGGGCACGATGATCAAGCTCCACGTCTGGCTGGCTCCGGTTCGCAACCTGGTATGGGTTGCCTCGTCCTTCGGCCACCGCTAAGCGCGTGCCCGCGCCCCAACGGTCGCTGACCCCCGCCGACGTCCACGACTACGTCCGCCGGCACTGCTTCGGCGCCGGCGACCCCGTCCCGTCCACCGCCGCCCGGGTCGGGGTCGAGCTCGAGCTGCTCACGAACCGCGCCGGCGACCCGGCCGCTCGACCCGAGGCAGCCGACCTCCTCGACGCCGCCGCGGCCACCCCCTTGCCCCGCCAGGCGGCCATCACCCTCGAGCCCGGCGGCCAGGTGGAGCTCAGCAGCCGGCCGCACCACGGCCCGGGCCCGGCCATCGAGGCCACCGCCGAGGACCTCGTCGCCCTCCGGGCCGGGCTGGCGTCGTCCGGCATCGAGACCGCAGCCGTGGGGCTCGACCCCGACCGCCCGCACCGACGGGTCGTGTCCGGGCCCCGGTATGACGCCATGGAGGCCTACTTCGACGCCGGCGGCGGCGTGGGCCGCGCCATGATGTGCGGCACCGCGTCGGTCCAGGTCAACGTCGACCTCGGCGACCCCGCCGCCGTACCCCGGCGCTGGAGGCTGGCCCACGCCCTCGGTCCCGTCCTGGTGGCGGCCTTCGCCAACTCGCCCCTGGCCGGCGGCCGGCCGACCGGCGCCCGGTCGTCCCGCCAGCAGATCTGGGCTGCGCTCGACGCCACCCGCTCCTCGCCCGTCGCCGACCCCCGCGCCCCGCAGTCGCTGACCCCGGCGGACACCTGGGCCCGGTACGCGTTGGCCGCCGACGTGATGCTCATCCGCGGCACGCCCGACCGGTTCCAGCCCTTGACCGGCGGGCTGCCGTTCGCGGCGTGGATGGGCGGCGGCCACGAGCTCGGCTACCCCACCCTCGACGACTTCGCCTACCACCTGACCACCCTGTTCCCACCGGTGCGGCCCAAGGGCTGGCTCGAGCTGCGCATGCTCGACGCCGTCCCGGACCCCTGGTGGAAGGTGGCGGTGGCGGTGGTCGTCGCCCTGCTCGACGACCCGGCCGCCTTCGACGTGGCCGAGCGGGCCTGCGCGCCCGTCGCCCACTGCTGGGCCGGTGCCGCCACCCACGGCCTGTCCCACCCCGGCCTGGCGTCGGCGGCCCGCAGCTGCTTCGCCGCCGCCCTGGCGGCCATGCCCGCCCTCGGCGTGGACCTGGCCACGATCGGGGCCACCGGGGCGTTCGTCGAGCGTTACGTGGAACGGGGCCGCTGCCCGGGCGACGACCTGCTCGACGGCCGGGCACGGGGGGCGGCCGGGGCCTCCGTCGTCGCCGGGGCCGCCCCGGAAGGCTGAGGTTCCGTCAAGACCGGCTTAACCATCGCGGCTCGCCCGCCGATACCGGGTCCATGCGAAGGCGAACTCCGCCCGCGAGGAGCACCCGTTGACCACCATGACGAAGAAGACGAAGGGAGCCCTCGCGGCCGGCTTCCTCCTGGTCTTCGCCGGCAGCACCGGCGCCGCCTACCTCGGGAGCCGGCGACCGGCGAGTCGCGCCGTCGCCACCACCGGGACGGCCACCGTCCACTACGCCGCCGGCCCGGTGCCCGCAGGCACGGCCGGCCCCACGGCGGTGGCCGACGGGCGGATCAAGACGAAGGCCGTCCCGCCCGCGGGCCGCCCGGCCAACGCCGTGGCCGACGACTCGCAGCTGGCCGGGCGCGTGGCCGCCTCGGCCATCCCCGCCGGGTCGATCATCACCACCGACATGTTCCCCGACCCCCAGACCCGGATCGGCACGGTCGTCGTCGGGCCGGGCAAGCGGGCCCTCGCCCTGGAGATGCAGCCGGTGCCGGGCGTGGCCGGCTTCGCCGGCGCCGGCGACAAGGTCGACGTCTACGGCGTGGCCAAGGAAGACGGCGGCCCGAACGTACGCCTGGTCCTGCAGGGTGTCGACGTGCTGAGCGTCAACGGTGCCGGCCTGCCCTCGGCCCAGGGCCAGCCGGGCAGCCCCAACCTCATCTACCTGCTGGCGGTGACGCCGGCCGACGCCGAGCGGCTCATCTACCTGGACGAGTACGACAAGCTGTACTTCGACCTCGTGCCCAAGGGCGAAGGGCCGGTCAAGACCCCAGGGGCAGGCCCCGCCGGCGCCTTCGCGGCCTAAGGACGCGACATGCGCACCCCGATGTTGTACGTCCTCGACGAGGACGAAGCCCTCAGCCTGCAGGTGGAGCACGCCACCGCAGCCCTCCGGCCCCGCCCGGGGGTCAAGTGGTGCGGCGGCTTCGAAGCCCTCGACAAGCTCACCCAGGACGCGGGGCCGACGGACGTGCTCGTCGCCGGGCCGCTCGTGTCCAAGGACGCCGGCTTCCAGCAGCTGCGTGACTTCCGGGCGCGGCTCCCGGAGATGGCGCTCCTCCTCGCCCTCGACCACTGGCGCAGCGCCGACATGCGCGACGCGGTCCGGACGGGCGCCCTGGACGTCCTCCGGCTCCCGGTCTCGAACGCGGCTCTGGCCGACGCCGTCAAGCAGGCCCTGGACATGAGCCGGTCGCAGGCCCCTGTGGTGCACGAGCTCGACGCAGCGCGGCCAGGCGGCGATGGGCAGAACGGGCAGGGCGCGGTCATCGCCGTGCTCTCCGCCACCGGCGGCTGCGGCAAGACGTTCTTCGCCACCAACCTCGCCTACCACCTCCAGTCGCGTCTCGGGAAGCGGACGTGCGTGATCGACCTCGACCTCCAGTTCGGCGAGCTGTCGACGGCGCTGCGGATCAAGCCGAAGTACACGATCGTCGACCTGGTCAGCCACGACCCGGACGAGGACCTGTCGGGCCGTCTCCTGGAGCACCTGTCGCTGCACGAGTCGGGCATCCACGTGCTGGCCGCACCCGAGGAGCCGGCTGAGGCCGACAGCATCGACGCCAGCGACGTCATCCGGGTGATCGACGCGGCCAAGGCCCACTTCGACTACGTCATCATCGATACGCCCGCCGCCTTGAGCGACGCGGTGCTCGTGGCCGTCGAGATGGCCGGCCAGCTCTTCGCGCTGGCCACCCTCGACCTCCCCAGCGTGCGGAACCTCGGGCTCCTGCTGTCGACCCTCAAGAAGCTGCGGGTCCCCACGGAGCGGATGAACCTCCTGCTCAACAAGGTGGAGCCCGACGTCGGCATCGACGTCGCCCGGGTGGCCGAGTACTTCCCCCTCGGGTTCTCGATGGTCATCCCCTACGGGCGCGAGGTGAACCGGTCGCTGAACATGGGCCAGCCCGTGCTGGCGTACGCGCCGCGGGGCGAGGTCAGCAAGTCGCTGGAGTCGGGGCTGACCCGCATCCTCGCGGCCAGCGGCATCGCCGCGGCGCCGGTGCCGGAACCGTCACGCCGCCGCAGTCGCCTCGGCGCCTGGCGCGCGAAGAAGTCGGCCTGAACATGGGCCCTGCCGTCATGATGCTGGTCCCCGTGCTGGGCGGGATGGCGCTGATGGCGACGGCCGTCGTCTCGCACGGCCGAACGGAGCGGCAGGCCGTCGACGAGCTCCTCGGCATGTGGCCCGCGAGCCCGGTGCCCGAACTGCACGACGAGGAGCTGACCGGCCTCACCGCCCGGGCCGTGGGCTTGGCCGGCCAGGCCGTCGACACGATGGACAACCGCCGGTCGCTCGCCGACTTCCTCGAGCGGGCCAAGATCTCGCTGCGTCCCGGGGAGTTCGTCATCGTCCTCGCCGCCGGTACCCTGGGCGCCGCCGCCCTGCTGCTGACGGTCACGGGATCGATGTTGACGGCGGTGGCGGGAGCCGGGATCGCGCTCGCCCTGGCGACGCAGATCCTGCGCCGGCGGGTGACCAAGCGTCGGCGGGCCTTCGAAACACAGCTGCCGGACGCCCTCAGCCTGGTGGCGTCGTCACTCAGCGCCGGCCACACGTTCCTGCGCGCCATCCAGATGATGTGCGAGGAGTCCGGGCCTCCGTTGTCCGAGGAGTTCTCGCGGATCGTGGCCGAGACCCGGCTGGGCGACCCCGTGGTGAACGCCCTCGAGCGCACCGCCGGCCGCCTGGCCATCCGCGACCTGGACATGGTCGTGCAGGCCGTGCGGATCCAGCAGACGGTCGGTGGCCGGTTGGCCGACCTCCTGCACACGCTGGCCGACGTCATCCGGGCTCGGGGGGAGCTCCGTCGCGAGGTCCAGGTCCTCACCGCCGAGGGCCGGTTGTCGGCCTACGTGCTGGCCGGGATGGTGCCGTTCCTCTTCCTCACCATCCAGGTGGTGAACCCGACGTACATCAAGCCGCTGTACCACGGATCAGGCCTGATCCTGCTGATCGGTTGCGCGGTTTCGGTGTTCGCGGGACTGCTCGTCATCCTGCGCATGGTCAAGATCGACGTCTGATGAGCCCCGCCGTGCTGACGTGTCTGGGCGCCGTCGTTGCCGGGCTGGCCATGATGGTCACGGTCGTCCTCCGGTCCCGCCGGGTCGCTCCCGACTTCGGACATTTCCTCGACGGGCTCGATTACGAGGCCCCCGGGCTGGAGCGCGAGAAGCGCCTCAGCGAGCCTCTCGTCACCCGCACGGTCGGCGCCCTCGGGCGCGCCGTCTCCCGCCGGGTGGAGCGACTGGTGCCGGCGACCTACCTGGCCACCGTCGACCACCGGCTCGCCCAGGCCGGCCTGAGCACGAAACGCGGGGCGGCCCAGCAGCTGACCATGCAGATCGCCTTGGCGGTCGCCGGCGGTGTGGTAGCCCCCTTCGTCCCGACCGCGTCCCCCCGGATGCGGGTCATGGCGCTGGTCCTCATGCCGGTCATGGGCTTCATGCTGCCGGCGGCCCGCGTGAAGCGGGCCATCGCCACCCGTTCGGAGGCGATCTTCAAGGACCTCCCGGACATCATCGACATGCTGGCCATCGCCGTCGAGGCCGGCAGCGGGTTCGAGTCCGCCCTCCAGATCGTGTGCACCAACTTCAAGTCGCCGCTGGCCGACGAGCTGTCGATGGCCCTGCAGGAGATGGAGCTGGGACTGCCCCGGCGGGTCGCGCTGCAGCAGCTCAGGGACCGGGTCGACATCGACGTGGTGCGCACGCTGATCCTGGCGCTCCTCCAAGCCGACGCCCTCGGCATCCCGATCGGCCGGGTCCTCAAGACCCAGGCGGCCGAGGTGCGGGCCCGCCGCCGGTCCTGGGCCCGGGAGAAGGCGGCCAAGCTGCCGGTCAAGATCATGTTCCCGCTGGTGCTGTTCATCTTCCCGCCGATCATGGCCATCGTCATCGGCCCGGCCGCGTC
>JAICYE010000376.1 GCA_025934385.1 Acidimicrobiia bacterium
GCGCGCCGGATCGATCACTTCGCCGGCCATGGGCCCACCGTACCGGGGAGTTAGGCTCGGGCCCGACGTGGCGCCTCTCGACGACCTCCTCACGCTCCAGACCCACGACAGCGCCGCCGACCGGCTGCGCCACCGGAAGGCCACGCTGCCGGAACGGGCCGAGCTCGCCGCCCGGCAGACGGCCCACGGCGAGCTCGAGGCCCGGCGGGCCGTGGTGGCGGGGCGGCGCGACGCCGAGCTCCGGGAGGAGCGCCGGCTCGACGACGAGGTCCGCAACCTCGAGTCCCGGGCCAAGGCGGTCGACACCAAGATGTACTCCGGCACCGTGAGCTCGCCGAAGGAGCTCCAGGCGATGCAGGCCGACGTCGAGATGCTCCAGCGCCAGGCGCGGGAGCGGGAGGACGAGGAGCTCGAGGTGCTCGTCCGCCGCGAGGCGCTCGACGCCGAGATCGCCGAGATCGAGGCCGCCCAGGCGGCGATCGTGGCCGAGATGGAGACGCTGCAGGCGGCCGTGGCCGACCAGGAGCGGGAGATCGACGCCGAGCTGTCGGTGGAGGAGACCGCCCGGGCCGGCCTGGCCCCGAACATCCCCGAGTCGACCCTGCGGCTCTACGAGCAGATCCGGGTCGGCAACCGGGGCGTCGGCGCCGCCCGGCTCGTCGGCATGAACTGCCAGGCCTGCCACCTGTCCCTGCCCGCCACCGAGGTCGACCGCATCCGCCACCTGCCGGCCGACGCCCTGGCCCGCTGCGAGCACTGCGGCGCGATCCTCGTCAGGTAGTGATCGTCTTCGCCCGCCACGGGCAGACGGCCCCCAACCGGGACGGGCTCGTCCTCGGCCGGGCCGACCCGGACCTGACCGGGGAGGGCCACCGCCAGGCGGCGCGGCTGGGCGTCGCCCTGGCCTGCGAGCCGGTCACGGCCATCGTCACCAGCCCGCTGCTCCGGGCCCGCCAGACGGCCGAGGCGGTGGCGGCGGCCTGCGGCGACGTGCCGGTCCTCGTCGACCAGCGGCTGGTGGAGATCGACTGGGGGACGTGGGAGGGCCGCCCGGCCGGCAGCCTGGCCGTCGCCGACGTCGACCGGTGGAGGGCGGACGAGGGGACAGCGCCGGAGGGTGAGAGCCTCGATTCCCTGTCGAGGCGGGTCGAGTCGTTCTGCGCCGAGACCCTGGAGGAGGACGGGCTCGTCGTGGCCGTGAGCCACGTCTCGCCGATCAAGGCGGCGGCCGCCTGGGCCCTGGGCGTCGACGGCACGGTCGCCTGGCGGATGTTCCTCGGTCTGGCCTCGATCACCCGGGTCGGCCGGGGCCGCACGTCGCCCGTCCTGCTGAGCTTCAACGAGACCGGCCACCTTCGATCGGTGGAGGATCGCACACGATGACCGAACCGCATCCGATCACCGAAACGCCGGAGTGGCAGCGCCTGGCCGAGCATCACGCCGCCCTGGCCGGCGTCCACCTGCGGGAGTTGTTCGCCGACGACCCCAAGCGGGGCGAGACGATGACGGTCGAGGCCGGCGACCTCTTCCTCGACTACTCCAAGAACCGGATCACCGCCGAGACGCTCGATCTGCTGGCCGCCCTGGCGGTGCGGGCCGGCCTGCCCGAGCGGATCGAGGCGATGTGGCGGGGTGAGCCCATCAACACCACCGAGCACCGCTCCGTGCTCCACGTCGCCCTCCGGCTGCCCCGGGACGCCAGGCTGGTGGTCGACGGCGAGGATGTGGTCGAGGCCGTCCACCACGTCCTCGACCGCATGGCGCTCTTCGCCGAGCAGGTCCGCTTCGGGCAGTGGCAGGGGGCGACCGGCCGGCCGATCCGCAACGTGATCAACATCGGGATCGGCGGCTCGGACCTCGGCCCGGCCATGGCCTACGAGGCGCTGCGGCCCTTCGCCGACCCGGCTCTGACCGTGCGGTTCGTCTCCAACGTCGACGGCACCGACATCCACCAGGCCACCCGGGACCTCGACCCCGCCGAGACGCTGTTCGTCGTGTCGTCGAAGACCTTCACCACTCTCGAGACGCTGACCAACGCCCGCACCGCCCGGGACTGGCTCGTCGGCGGGCTGGGGGTTCCCGGGGGCTCGGGGGTCTCCCCCGGAAACAGAGGGGCGGTGGCCCGCCATTTTGTGGCGGTGTCGACCAACGCCGCCCAGGTGGCCGAGTTCGGGATCGACCCCGCCAACATGTTCGGCTTCTGGGACTGGGTCGGTGGCCGCTACTCCGTCGACTCGGCCATCGGGCTGTCGCTGATGATCGCCGTCGGCCCCGCCGCCTTCCGGGAGTTCCTGGCCGGCTTCCACGTGATCGACGAGCACTTCCGCAGGGCCGCGCTGCCGGCCAACCTGCCGGCGCTGCTCGGCCTCATCGGCCTCTGGTACAACGACTTCTTCGGGGCCGAGACGGTGGCCGTCCTGCCCTACAGCCAGAACCTGGGGCGCTTCCCGGCCTACCTTCAGCAGCTCGACATGGAGTCGAACGGCAAGTCGGTCATGCGGGACGGCCGGCCCGTGCCCGTCGACACCGGCCCGATCGTGTGGGGCCAGCCCGGCACCAACGGCCAGCACGCCTTCTACCAGCTGATCCACCAGGGCACCAGGCTGATCCCGGCCGACTTCATCGGCTTCGCCAATCCCGACTACGGCGGCGAGGCTCCGGCGCTGCTCCGCCACCATGACCTGCTGATGGCCAACTTCTTCGCCCAGACCGAGGCGCTGGCCTTCGGGAAGACCGCCGAAGAGGTGGCGGCCGAGGGCGTGGCCCCCGATCTCGTGCCCCACCGGACGTTCCCCGGCAACCGGCCGACCAACACGATCATCGCCCCCCGGCTCACGCCGTCGGTGCTCGGCCAGCTCATCGCCTGCTACGAGCACAAGGTCCTCACCCAGGGCGTGATCTGGGGCATCAACTCCTACGACCAGTGGGGGGTGGAGCTGGGCAAGGTCCTGGCCGGCCGGATCGCCTCCGAGCTGGCCGGCACCGGCGGGCCGGCCGGTCACGACAGCTCGACCGACAACCTGATCGGCCGGTACCGCCGCCTCCGGGTCGGCGGCTGACGGGATCGTGTCGCGCCGATGAGCGTCCGGGGGCCGCGGGTCGTGCTCCTCCGCCACGGCGCCACCGAGTGGAGCGAGAGCGGCCAGCACACCGGCCGGACCGACATCCCGCTCACCGACGAGGGCCGCGGCCAGGCCGAGCGGCTCGCCGTCCGCCTGGCCGGGGAGAAGTTCGCCCTGGTGCTGGTCAGCCCGCTGGCCCGGGCCCGGGAGACGGCCCGGATCTGCGGCTTCGGCGACGACGCCGAGGCCGCCCCCGA
>JAICYE010000466.1 GCA_025934385.1 Acidimicrobiia bacterium
ATCGAGGCGGCGGCCGCCGGAGTCGACGAGACCGACGGAAGGCTGTTCGGCGTGGTGACCGAGACGCCGGCCGGCGTCACCGCCACCGAGGCGCCGGTGCCGGGCACCGCGGCGGAGACCGACGGGAGGGCCGACGCCACCGCCGGCACCGGGATCGGCAGGTCGACACCGGCCGAGGGGACGGCGCCGGCGGTGTCGACCTGGGCTGAGGCGCCGGCGGCCGAGGCCTTGAGGCCGGCGGCCGAGGCGGTCACGGTGGCGCTCGTGGGAGCGGCGGTCAAGTTGGCCGAGCCGCCCACGAAGGCGTAGGCGCCGGCGAAGCCGGCGATGGTCGTCGCCGCAACGGCCGATGCGAGGGGTACCTTGAAGCGCACTGGGGGTTGCCTCCTGTATGTGGTCGAGTTCGTCGGACTTCGACAACCGGAGGCAAGGTGGGAGGTGGCCGCCCGGCTTCTTCGTCCCGCCGGCTCAGGATGAGGCCGGCCGGGGCTACCGGCCATAGCCCGAGCTGACTAATTCGATGGTCCCTACGGACTAGTCACCGTGCCCGTACCGGGACATCGAGGCCCGAAGCTCGCCGCCGGGCGGGCTAGCCCGTCCGGATGAGGAGTGGTCCGTTCGGCCGACGGGCGGCCACGGAGGAGCCCGCCCAGGATTACGGGAAGATTCCCCGGAAGCGGATGGCGCCGGCTACCCGGTCGAGGGCCACGCAGTGGGCGCCCCGGCGCAGGTCGACGCCGAGGCCCTCGGAGCGGTCCCACACGGCGCTGAAGGCGGCCCGCATCCGGGCCCGGAGCCGTTCGGCGGTGACCGTCGGCTCCCAGGGGTAGCCCTCCCGAGCCTGGACCCATTCGAAGTAAGAGGCCGTCACTCCCCCGGCATTGGCCAGGATGTCGGGTACGACGAGGATGCCCTTGTCGGCCAGGACGGCGTCGCCCTCCACCGTCGTCGGCCCGTTGGCGCCCTCCACCACCACCGAAGCGGTGAGGGCGGCGGCCTGGGCCGGGCCGATGGCGCCGGCCAGGGCGGCGGGCACGAACGCCTCGCAGGGCACGGCGAAGAGCTGCTCCGACGGCAGCGCGTCGCCCAGGGGGAAGCCGGCCACCGTGCCGTGGGAGCGCACGTGGGCGGCGAGGGCGGCGACGTCGAGCCCGGCCGAGTTCGTCACCGCCCCCATGAGGTCGCCGACGGCCACCACCCGCACACCGAGGCTGGAGAGGAGATAGGCCAGCGGCCCGCCGACCTTTCCGAAGCCCTGCAGCGCCACCCGGGAGCCGGCCACCGGCAGGCCCACCTTGGCGAAGGCCTCCCGCACCATGATCGTGACGCCCTCGGCGGTGGCGCCGTGGTGGCCCAGCACGCCGCCGACCTCGAGGGGCTTGCCGGTGACGACGCCGGGGGCGGCCTCGCCCCGGGCCATGGCCACGGTGTCCATCAGCCAGGCCATGACCCGCTCGTCGGTGTTGACGTCGGGAGCCGGCACGTCGCGGTCGGGCCCCAGCAGCGGGAGGATCTCCCACGTGTAGCGCCGGGTGACCCGCTCCAGCTCCGCCAACGACAGGGCCGAGGGGTCGCAGCGCACTCCCCCCTTGCCGCCGCCGAAGGGGATGTCGACCACGGCGCACTTCCACGTCATGGCGATGGCCAGGGCGGCGACGTCCTCCTTGGTCAGCGCCGGGTGGAACCGCAGGCCGCCCTTGGCCGGGCCGCGGGCGGTGTCGTGGTGGATGCGCCAGCCAACGTAGACGTCGACCCGGCCGTCGTCCCGCCGGACGGGCACCGACACCTCGAGGATCCGTTTGGGCCGGGACAGCACGGCGAGGACGTCGGCCTCGAGCCCGACGAGCTCGGCGGCCTCCTGCAGCCGCTCGACCTCGGCCAGCCAGGGATCGAAGCGGGCCGGTGGGACGGCGGCACCGGCCGGCTCGCCCGGCGGCTCGCCGGCGCCGCCGGCGGGCTGCTCGCCCATGGGGGCCGGAGGATCGAGCGCCGTCGTCACCGCCCCGACGATACCGTCAGAGCCCGGTCCGCCGGAGGAACTCGGCCAGCCCGGCCACGAGGGCATACGTTTCCAGCTCCTCGGCCCGGACCCAGGCCACGTCGGCGGCGTCGTCGCCGGGGCGGGCGGCGGCCTGCGGGTCGACGGCCTCGGCGGCGAAGTCGAGGATCACATAGTGGTACGGCGCGGGATCGTCGCCCATCCGCTCCGCCCAGCCGAGGAACCGCCCGACGGTCACCTCGAGCCCGGTCTCCTCCCGCACCTCCCGGGCCACGGCGGCCTCGAGGCCCTCGCCGAATTCCACCCGTCCGCCGGGGATGGCCCACTGCCCCACCGCCGTCCCCCGGCCCCGGCGTACGAGGAGGATCTCGTCGCCCCGGCGGACGACGGCCCCCACCGCCACCTCAGCCCTCGAGGGCATGATGCATGACGATCGCCCGGGCGGTGAACCCGCTCTCCTCGAAGAAGTTCTTGGCCGCCCGGTGGCCGGGCAGGGCGAAGGCGTCGACGCCGACGCAGCCCTCCCGGCGGCAGAAGGCCACCAGCCCCTCCAGCATGGTCTCCCCCACCCCTACCGCCCGG
>JAICYE010000160.1 GCA_025934385.1 Acidimicrobiia bacterium
GCGGCGGGCGCGAGCTCACCGAGACCTTCGAGCGGACAGTGGCCGAGGGGGAGCACCGGCTGACCCGAAGCTGGCCCGGCCTGCTGGCGACGGGGGCGGTCGGCGGCCTCGACGTCGGCGTCGGCGTCCTCGGCCTCCTGCTGGTGAAGGAGGCGACCGGGACCGAGCTGCTGGCGGCACTGGCCTTCGGCATCGGCTTCATGGCCCTCACGCTGGCCCAGAGCGAGCTGTTCACCGAGAACTTCCTCGTGCCGGTGGCGGCGGTGACGGCCGGCCGGGCGTCGGTGGCCAAGGTGGCGCGGCTGTGGTTCGGGACGGCGGTGATGAACCTCGTCGGCGGGTGGGTCATCACCGGCCTGATCATCGCCGGGCTGCCCAAGGTGCGGCACACGGCCGTCACGATCGCCAGCGAGTACGCCCGGTTACCGGCCGGACAGGCCTTCGCCCTGGCCATCCTCGGCGGGCTCGTGATCACCCTGATGACGTGGATGGAGCGGTCCACCGAGTCGGTCCCGGCCAAGATCGCCGCCGCCTTCGCCGCCGCCTTCCTGCTGGTGGCCGGCACGCTCGACCACGCCATCGTGGTGTCGCTGCTGATGTTCGCCGCCCTCCACGCCGGTGCGCCGTTCGGCTACCTGCACTGGCTCGGCGTCGCCGCCCTGGCCACCGTCGGCAACATCATCGGCGGGCTCGGGCTCGTCACGATCCTGCGGTTGGTCCAGGTCGGCCACGAGCGGATCGAGCAGGTCCGCGAGGAAGGGCAGTCGCGCGAACCCCTCCGGGCGTAAGGCAAAAACCCGGGGGTTCGGGGTGTCCCCCCGGAAACGTTACGTAACGACCGACACCCGCACGCCCGGCCGCACGATGGCCCGCCGGTAGGCGACGAGGTCCTCGATCGTGACCCGGGCGAGGTCCTGCTCGGCGGCGAGGCGGTCGAGCTCGGGTCCCCGGGCGATGGTGCCGTCGTCGTTGAGGACTTCGCAGATGACGGCGCAGGGCGCCAGCCCCGCCAGCCGGGCCAGATCGACGGCCGCCTCCGTGTGGCCCGTCCGCACGAGGACGCCGCCTTCCCGGGCCCGGAGCGGGAACACGTGCCCCGGCCTGACGAAGTCGGAGCCCGAGGCCCAGGGGTCGAGGACGGCCCGGATGGTGGCCGACCGGTCGGCGGCCGAGATGCCGCTGCCCACGCTGGAGTGGTCGATCGACACCGTGAAGGCGGTGTCGCAGCCGGCGTCGGTGACCATGGGGCCGATGCCCAGGCGGTCGAGGCGGCCGCCCTCGCAGGGCATGCACACGAGGCCCCGGCCGTGGCGGAGCATGAAGGCGATCGCCTCGGCGCTCACCCACTGGGCGGCCATCGTGAGGTCGGCCTCGTCCTCCCGGTCGGGCCCGTCCGACACGAGGACCATCTCGCCCCGGCGGATCCGCCGCATGGCGTCGACCACGGACTGTTCACCGGTCAAGACGTCGCCCTTTCCGTGTACGGGGAGAGTCACCGGGCCGCCCCCGGCAGGAGCACGACCATGCGGCAGCCGGTCGGCGCCCGGCGCTCGGCCCGGATGTCGCCGCCGTGGAGGTCGACGATCCAGCGGGCGATGGCCAGTCCGAGGCCGGCCCCTCCCGCGCTCGACGAGCGGGCCGTGTCGGCCCGGTAGAAGCGTTCGAACACCCGGCTCGCCTCCTCCTCGGGGATCCCTGGCCCCTCGTCCAGTACCTCGATGGCCACCCGGCCCTTGTCCGGGTGGGCCCAGACCTCGACCTTTCCCCCGGCGGGCGAGTGCCGGATGGCGTTCTCGAGCAGGTTCGCCACCACCTGGTGGACCCGCTCGGGATCGCCGTCGGCCGCGAGGCCCGGCTCGTCCACCGACACCGAGACTTGCACATGGGGGGCGTGCAACCGGGACTCGTCGGCGGCGTCCTCCAGGACCGGCCGCACCTCGAAGGCGCTGCGCTGGAGGGGCATCGCCCCCGACTCCAGCCGGGACAGGTCGAGCAGCTGGGTCACCAGCCGCCCGAGCCGCTCGGCCTGCTTGAGCATCGTACGGAGCTGCTCCGGGCCCGGCGGCTCGACGCCGTCGACCAGGTTCTCCAGCCCGGCCTGGAGGGCCGTGATCGGCGTCCGCAGCTCGTGGGACACGTTGGCCACCAGGTCCCGCCGCATCCGGTCGACCTCGGCCAGCTCGGCGGCCATGGCGTTGAAGGCCCGGGCCAGCTCACCGACCTCGTCGCGGGAGCAGGCCGTCACCCGCCGGGCCAGGTCGCCCCGGGCCATGGCCCGGGAGGCGGCGGCCATCTCCCGCAGCGGCGACGTCATGCCCCGGGCCAGGACCTGCACCATCAGGATGGACAGGCTGCCGGCGGCCAGGCCCGACAGCACCGGTGACACCCCGGCCCGCACGCCGAGGTCGACCACCACCACGGTGACCAGCACCGCCGCCACGATCACCGCCCCCAGCTTCCATTTGATCGACGGCAGGCCGTCGAGCGGCCGGCGGAGGGACGGCTTCACGAACGCCCGTTCGACCGGGGGGAGAGCTCGTCGTCGCCGGCGGCGTAGCCGACACCGTGGACGGTGCGGATGACGCCGGCGCCGAGCTTGCGCCGCAGGGCCTGGACGTGGGAGTCGACCGTGCGGGCGCCGAAGCCGTCGCGGTAGCCCCAGATGTCGGCCAGCATCTGCTCCCGGGTGAAGACCACGCCGGGCTTGTCGCCGAGGAGGGCCAGGATGTCGAACTCGGTCGGGGTGAGATGGACGGGCTCGCCGTCGAGCATGGCCCGGCGGGTGGCGGGCTCGAGCGCCACCCGGCCCAGCCGCAGCACCCGGGCGGCGGGGTCGGCGGCGCCCCCGGCGGAGGCACTGCGGACCACCCGGCGGAGGATGGCGTGGACCCGGGCCACGAGCTCCCGGGGGCTGAACGGCTTCGTGAGGTAGTCGTCGGCGCCGACGGCCAGGCCGACGAGAAGATCGGTCTCGGAATCGCGGGCGGTCAGCATGAGGACGGGCACCGGCCGGTCCTTCTGGATCCGCCGGC
This sequence comes from Acidimicrobiia bacterium, assembly GCA_025934385.1. The sequence continues at coordinate 3,033 of JAICYE010000160.1, forward strand.
AGACCTCGAGGCCGTCGAACCCGGGGAGCATGAGGTCGAGGACGACGAGGTCGGGCCGGGTCCGCTCGACCAGGGCGACGCCGGACGGTCCGTCGGCGGCCACGTCGACCTCGAAGCCCTCGCTGCGCAGCCGGGCGGCGACGGCGGCGGCGATCGGTTCCTCGTCCTCGATGACGACAACTCTGGCCACGTACCCGACGATACGGGAAGAGCCGCGGAGACCGCTCAGGGACGATGTGGAGATTTCTCGGAGATCGACGGCGCCGGGGCGGGTAGGACCGATTCCATGATCCGCTACGGCTTCACCCTCATGACCGAGCTCCACGGCCCGCGCCAGCTCGTCGAGCAGGCGGTGGCGGCCGAGCGCGCCGGGTTCGACTTCGCCGCCATGTCGGACCACTTCCACCCCTGGCTCGAATCCCAGGGGAACTCGCCCTACGCCTGGACGGTCCTCGGCGCGGTGGCCGACCGCACGGAGCGGATGGAGCTGATGACGATGGTCACCTGCCCCTACCTCCGCTACCACCCGGCGATCGTGGCCCAGGGCGCGGCGACCGTGCAGATCCTCTCCGGCGGCCGCTTCACCCTCGGGCTCGGCGCCGGCGAGAACCTGAACGAGCACGTGGTCGGCATGGGCTGGCCGGCGGTGGGCACCCGCCACGAGTTGCTGGCCGAGTCGATCGAGATCATCCGCCGGCTCTTCGAGGGCGGCGAGCACCACTTCCGGGGCGACCACGTCCACCTCGAGGCCGCCCGGCTCTACTCGCTCCCCGGTCGGTCGCCGCCGCTGGCCGTGGCGGCCGGCGGCACCCAGGCCGCCCGCCTGGCCGGCGAGGCCGGGGCCGGGCTGATCACGGTGGCGCCCGATCCCGAGCTGGTCGAGGCCTACCGGGCGGCCGGCGGAACGGGGCCGACCTACGGCCAGGTGGGGCTCAGCTGGGCGCCCGACGGGGAGCAGGCCCGCCAGCAGGCCTGGGACCTCTTCCGGTTCTTCGCTCCCGGCTGGAAGGTGATGTCGGAGCTGGCCACGCCGGCCGCCTTCGAGGCGGCCACGAAGCACGTCCGGGAGGAGGACGTGGCCGAGATGATCCCCTGCGGGCCTCAACCTGAACCTCACGTCGAGGCCGTCCGGCGGTTCGTGCAGGCGGGCTACGACCACGTCGCCGTCGTCCAGACCGGGCCCGACCAGGACGGGTTCCTCCGGTTCTGGGAAGAGGAGCTGCGCCCGAAGCTCGACTAACGGGAGCTGTAGGCCAGCGCCTCGAGGACCGCCCGGACCTCGTCGTCGGTGGTCGGCGAGAAGTCGTCGTAGGCCTGGCCGACGGCCAGGAACTGCTCGGGTGTGCGGACGCAGACGACCTCCTCGGCCTCGGCCCGGATGTCGCGGCAGGTCTCGGGGGACCCGACCGGGACCGCCACCACCACCGCCGCCGGGTCCTGGCGGCGCAGGGCGCGGACGGCGGCCCGCATGCTGGCCCCGGTGGCCAGCCCGTCGTCGACCACGATCACGGTGGTGTGGGCCACCGGCGCCGGGGGCCGGTCGTCGCGGTAGGCCCGCTCGCGCCGGTCGAGGACGTCGGCCTCGGAGCGGGCCACGGCTTCGACGTCGTCCTCGGTGACGGCCAGCCGGTCGATCACCGTCTCGTTGAGCACCCGGACGCCGCCGCTGGCGATGGCCCCCAGGGCCAGTTCCTCGTGGCCGGGGACGCCGAGCTTGCGGACGAGGAACACGTCGAGCGGCGCGGCCAGGATCCGGGCCACCTCCCCGGCGACGGGGACGCCGCCCCGGGGCAGCCCGAGTACCAGCCGGGGTTCGGGGAACCGCTCCAGCACGCCGGCCTCCACGAGACGCCAGCCGAGGACCTGACCGGCGTGGCGCCGGTCCCGGAACCGGGATCCGTTGCCCCTCGAGGCCATGGCCCTCCTTCCCGCCGGCTACGAGAGCCGGCGCTGCAACTCCCCGGGGAACTCAGGGAAGTAGCGGCTGACGTCATCCAGGGAGAACTCGGGCAGGATCGACGTGGCCGGCTCCCGCTCCAGCAGGAAGTCGAACGTCTCCCGCACGATGACCTCCTGGTCGACGCCGTTGAGGAGCAGGTCGTCGAGGAACCCCGGTGAGAGGCGGACCTTGTGGCCGGTCACCTCGTTGCCTTCGGTCACCTCCACCCCGAATTCGTTCGGGGCCGTCGACACCACCCGCATCGTCGTCATGCCCGATCCTCTACCCATTGCGCCGGTTCCGGACAACCCGGGGCGGGGTACGTGGCTGGCGATGCCGGAGCACGCGTTCGTCTTCGCCCCCGACCCGTTGCTCACCGTCACCGTCGAGGCGGGGAGCGACGGCGACGAGATCCATCTCCACGCCGGCGGGCAGGGGTTCTGGGTGGCGCAGATGATCGCCAACCTCGGGGTGGGCGTCTCGCTCTGCGGCCCGTTCGGCGGGGAGAGCGGCCGGGTCGTGCGGTCGCTGGTCGAGCGGGGCGGGATCACCGTGCGGGCCATCAAGACGGTCGGATCGAACGGCGCCTACGTCCACGACCGGCGGGACGGCGAGCGGGTCAGCGTGGCCGAGACACCCCCCGATCCGCTCGACCGTCACGAGCTCGACGACCTCTACGGCGCCGCCCTCGTGCTGGGGCTGGAGTCCGACGTGGCGGTGCTGGCCGGCCCGGGGCCGTGGCCCGTGCCGGTGGTGCCCGCCGACCACTACCGGCGCCTGGCCACCGACCTGCGGGCCAACGGCGCCAAGGTGGTGGCCGACCTGTGCGGCGAGCCGCTCTCCTGCGCCCTGGCC
>JAICYE010000524.1 GCA_025934385.1 Acidimicrobiia bacterium
GCTGGTGGTGGTGGTCGTGCTCCGGCCCGACGGGCTGCTGGGCCTGCTGCGCAGCGTCGGCGTGCGGGTGGGGCTGCTGCAGCCCCGCCCGCCCCGGGAAGTGGCCTTCGCTGCTCCGTCGGGCCGGGCCCGGCGCGACATCGGCTTCACGCTGCCGGACTGGGACATCCCCCCCGGGCGGCTGCTCGCCGCCGTCGGGCGGGCGCCAGCAACCGATGCCTGGCTGCCCGGCGAACGGTCGGGTCCGCCGGCGCTGGAGGCCCGCGACATCGGCGTCCGCTACGACGCGGTGGTGGCCCTCGACGCCGTGTCGTTCTCGGTGCAGCCCGGCGAGCTCGTGGCGGTCATCGGCCCCAACGGCGCCGGCAAGACGACGCTGTTCAACTGCTGCAGCGGATTCCAGGCGCCCCAGTCGGGGACGGTGACGCTGCGCGGCAGCGACATCACCGGCCTCCCCGCCCACCGCCGGGCCGCCGCCGGACTCGGCCGGAGCTTCCAGACGCCCCGGCTCGTCGAGGCCATGTCGGTGTTCGAGAACCTCCTCGTCGGGTTCCACCCCCGTCTGACCCACGGCCTCCCCGCCGAGGTGGCCGGCTTCTCCTACGCCCTGGCCGAGGAGGGCCGCATCCGGGAGCAGGCGGCGGCGCTGCTCGACGCCGTCGGGCTGTCGGCCGTCGGCAGCCTGGCCGCCGGGGACCTCCCGTCGGGGCTGCGGAAGGTGGTCGAAGTGCTGCGGGCCCTCGTCCCGGTGCCTGACGTCCTGCTGCTCGACGAGCCGTCGGCCGGCCTCGATCCCCGGGAGACCCGCTGGCTCGGCCGGCTCATCCAGACCGTCAACCGGGAGCTCGGCGTGAGCGTGGCCCTCATCGAGCACGACATGAGCCTGGTCATGGGAATCTCCGACTACGTCTACGTCCTCGACTTCGGCCAGCTCCTGGCCGCCGGGACGCCGGCCGAGGTCCGGGCCGACCCCACCGTGGTCGCCGCCTACCTCGGCAAGGAGGCGCAGCCCGCATGAGCGCAGCCAGGATGAGCTCCGACGGCCCGACATCGGCTCCGCTGCTGGCGGTGTCGGGGCTGTGCTCCGGCTACGGGCCGGTCCAGGTCCTCGACGGGATCGACATCGCGGTCCACCGCGGCGAAGTCGTCGCCCTCCTCGGACCCAACGGCGCCGGAAAGACGACGCTGCTGCGGACGATCGCCGGCCAGATCCCGCCAACGGCCGGCACCGTCGCCCTCGACGGCCATCCGGTCGGCGGGCTCCCGCCGGAGCGGGTCGTCGGGTTCGGCGTCGTGCTCGTCGACGAGGGCCGGCAGGTGTTCCCCACCCTCACCGTGGCCGAGAACCTCGTCATGGGCGCCCACCGCCGGCGTCTGCCCGCCCGGGCGCTGGCCGCCGAGTGCGAGCGGGCCTACGACCTGTTCCCCCGGCTGGCCGAACGCCGTGACCAACCGGCCGGAAAGCTGTCGGGCGGCGAGCAGCAGATGCTGGTCATCGCCCGGGCGCTGCTCGCCGAACCGGCGCTGATGATGATCGACGAGGCCAGCATGGGCCTCGCCCCCAACATCGCCGAACTCGTCTTCGAGACCATCGGGCGCCTCGCCGCCGGCGGGCTCACCGTGCTGGTGACCGAGCAGTACGTCCGGCTGGCCCTCGAGGTGGCGGGCCGGGCCTACGTGCTCAAGCAGGGCCACATCGACGTCGCCGCCAGTGCCGCCGAGTTGCAGCGTTCCGACCTCGTCGAGGCGTCGTACCTGGGAGGTGGGTCGTGACGGCCAAGGTGGCGACCACGGGCCGGCTGGCGGCGGTGGCCCTCGTCGTCGCCGGCTGGGTGGCGCCGGGGGTGGCCGCCCCAAGCGTCGCCGCCTCGGAACCAGCCACCCCCGCCAATGTCAACACGGCCAACGTCAACATGGTCGGGGAGGCCTTCACCGTCCGCCAGGACGGGACGGTCCCCACCGACCTGCTGCTGGCCCGCTACCCCCGGGCGGCCACCGAGGTGTCGGACGACCTGTCGACCGGCTTCGCCTCCTTCGCCGATCCCGGCTTCCTGCTCCGCTTCGGGATCGGCTCCGGCATGGCC
>JAICYE010000550.1 GCA_025934385.1 Acidimicrobiia bacterium
GCCCCCGCCGGCCGGATCGCCGGGAAGTCGGGGGCCGGTCACAGGCCTCTCTCAGGAGAATCTCAAGAACGGAGTGCTTACTCAAGGCAGAACGGTCGACGAGAACCGAGAGATCGTGCAGTTCGAAGGAGCACACCGTGAGCGAGAGCTCTGAAAGCGCCCCCATCCGGGGACCGGGCGGGACCTGGGTGGCCGGGCCCGGCGGGACGGCGGGGACGGCGACGCTTCCGCCCGACTTCGAGTGGGAGATCCCGTCCGCCGCCGGCGGCGGAGGGCTGGGCGGTGGCCCCCCGGCGTGGGGCTCCGGCGGGTCCTCGATGCCCCCGCCCCGCCAGCCCGTCCGCGGCATCACCGCGGCGCTGGTCGCCGTGGCCGTGGCCGTCGCCGCCTTCCTCGCCGCCGGCCCGTTGCACTCGCGGATCACCGCGACGCCCAACAACGGGGTCGTCGTCCCGCTCAGCCCCTTCCGGGGGGACAACGGGAGCGCGGCGTCGCGGTCGGAGGCCCAGTCGCCCTCGTCGACGTCATCGGCCACCGCCAACCTCTCCGCCGAGCAGATCCAGTCGATCGCGTCCAAGGTCGACCAGGGCGTGGTCGACATCGACACCGAGCTCGGCTACCAGCAGGGCGAGGCCGCCGGGACCGGGATGGTCCTCACCGCCAACGGCGAGATCCTCACCAACAACCACGTGGTCGACGGCGCGACCAAGATCAGCGTGACCGTGGTCGACACGGGCAGGACCTACACGGCCAAGGTGGTGGGCACCGACCCGACCGACGACGTCGCCGTCCTCCAGCTCCAGGGGGCGTCGGGGCTCAAGCCCATCACGACGGCCAAGGGATCGACGGTCTCCATCGGTGACCCGGTCGTGGCCCTGGGCAACGCCGGCGGCCGGGGCGGCACGCCGAGCGTCGCCGCCGGCAGCGTGGTGGCGCTGAACCAGGCCATCACCGCCACCGACGACAACGGGGCCAACGCCGAGCGCCTCACCGACCTGATCGAGGTCGACGCCGCCATCGAGTCCGGCGACTCGGGCGGCCCGCTGGCCAACGCCTCCGGCCAGGTGATCGGCATGGACTCGGCCGCCGAGGTCAACGGCAACCGCTTCCGCTCGGACAGCACCTCCGGGTACGCCATCGCCATCGACAAGGCCCTGTCCGTCGCCCAGGAGATCGAGTCGGGCAAGGCGTCCAGCACCATCCACATCGGCCTGCCCGCCTTCCTCGGCGTGGAGATGGCGGGCACCGGCGGCTCTGGGCGGGGCGCCCGCAACGCCGCCCCCGCCGCTACCAACGGCGCCCTCGTCGCCGGGGTGGAGCCGGGAACCCCGGCCGCCGACATCGGCCTCGGCGCCGGTGACACCATCACCTCCGTCAACGGGCAGGCGGTGACCTCGGCCTCGGGGCTGACCTCGGCACTGCAGGGCCACCACCCGGGCGACTCGGTGACCATCGGCTGGACCGACCAGTCCGGCAGCCAGCACTCGGCCAAGGCCACCCTCGCCACCGGCCCGGCCGACTGAGCGACCCGCCACCGGGGGGCGGGCTGTCGCCGGTCAGGCCGGGGTGACCTCCAGGCGGCGCTCGAAGACCCGCTCGAACAGCTCCCGCTTGCGGCGGGCGCCGAACAGCTCGATGGAGATGTCGCCCCCGGCCTTGACCAGCACCCGGGCCCGGCGGCCCTGGAGGACGACGTCGACGCCGGCCACCGCCGCGGCCCGCCCCCGGTCGAGCCCGTCGGCCACCCGTAGGAGGGCGGCGAGGCGGACGACGCGGTCCCGCGCCTCGGGGTCGAGGGACGAGAAGGGTTCGTGCGAGGGCTTGGGCGCGCCGCCCCGATGGGCCCGGGCCAGGGCGGCGACGAAGTCGACCTCGTGGGGGGCGAAGCCACGGAGCCGCCCGTTCTCGATCAGGTA
>JAICYE010000567.1 GCA_025934385.1 Acidimicrobiia bacterium
CGATCCGCAGCCCGGCCCGCTCCGCCGGCACCACGACCCGGGGCGCGCTGCGGTCGGCGGCCAGTTCCGCCGGGGGCATCGGCACGACGGTCTCCCGCAGCGCTCCGGAGGACGGCACCGCTCCGCCGACCGCCGGCGTCGATGTCACCGCCGACGAGGACGAGGAGGACGAGGCCGCCGGCGATGACGCCGGCGTGGGAACGGTCAGCGTCGCCCCGGCCAGGATCCGGTCCGGGTCGGGCAGGCGGTTGGCCGCCGCCAGTTCCGCCACGGTGACGTGGTACTGGCGCCCGATGGCGGAGAGCGTCTCCCCCCGGCGGACCACGTGGATCCGGCCGGCGGCCGAACCTCCGACGACCAGCCCCGCCAGCGTTCCCAACGTTGTCATCTTGCGCCACATGGACAACAAGAATAACAGAGGTTTTCTAACGTTCGCTCGCCGCCCGCCGGGCCTCGGCCAGCCGCTCGGCCCCCAGCCGGCCCAACTCGTAGTCGCCCTCGTCGACGAAGCGCATGGCCTCGGCCAGGCCGTGGTGGCCGGCCTGGTCCCGGATGAGCCGCCACATCTCCAGGCACACGGCCCGGTAGGCGGGGTGGCCCTGCGGCGTCGTGCGCAGCTCGAGGACGTGCATGGCCTCCCGGGCGTTCATCTGCATGGTGAAACGGATCCGGTAGGCCAGCGCCACGGCGTAGGCGGCCTGGACCGGGAACGGGCCCGACAGCTCCTCGTAGAGCTCGGCCGAGGTGGCCATGGCCTCCTCGAACAGGTCGCCCACGCCGGCTTCGCCCACGGCATCGGGCACCTCGTAGCCGTGACGCGTCGACAGCGGCTGCCACTCGATCGTGAGCATGCGGTGGCGCTGCAGGTCGCGGAAGGCACCGTAGTCGGCGAGGACGTCGAAGCGGTAGCCCGTCCGCTCGAAGGCCCGGCCCGGCTTGTAGCGGCGGTTGCCCCGCTCCCCCACGTAGGCGTCGAGCAGGGCGAAGCGCTCCTCGGGGGCCAGCGTGCGGACGCGGGCGGCCAGCTGGTCCTCGGGCAGGTCGGACGCGGCGTAGAGGATGGCGGCCAGCACCTTGTCCTCGCCGGCGGGGTCGTAGTCGACCAGGGTGACCGACGGCCGGGGCTTCGGTTCCTCCCCGCCCAGCAGGTGGGCGGTCATCGCCTCGGTGCGCTCCCGCCGCTCCTCGAGGTAGGCGCTCCAGGCGCCGCCCCGGTCGGGCCGGTCGACCCGCTCGAGGAACGAGGGGATCACGAGCCGCAGCTCGTCGAGCATCATCTGGGCGTAGCGGCGGACCTCGGGCAGCGGGTGGGCCCGCATCCGCAGGAGCAGCGCCTCGTAAGCCTGGCCCGTCCCGTAGATGCCGACGTTGGACAGGCTGGCGGCCGGCAGCATCCCCCGCACGGCGTCGCAGGCCTTGGCCTTGATCGTCTGGCGCCAGACGAAGTCGGAGTCGCCCGGCTCCTTGGGGAACGCCTGGCGGGCCCACTCCATCACCTTGGGGAGGGCGGTGGCGTAGCCGTCGAACAGCGAGTCCATGGCCGCCACGTAGCGGGCGCCGAGCTTCGAGTCGAGCACCTCGGGGTCGCGCCAGTAGCGGTAGCGGCCGTCGAGGCGGGTGTCGTAGGCGATGTAGCGCGTCGACTGCTCGAGGTAGGCCATCAGCCGGCCCCACTCCAGCACCTTGGTCAGCACGTTCGACGCCTGCTCGCAGGCGAGGTGGACGCCGCCGAGCTGGGCCACCGAGTCGTCGCCGTACTCCAGGAAGACCTTGTCGTAGAGCTGCTCGGCCCGGGCGAGACCGATCTTCGTCTCGTCGGGCCC
>JAICYE010000445.1 GCA_025934385.1 Acidimicrobiia bacterium
GCCGCCTCCGCCGGCGGTGGGCGGACCTCGGCACCTCGGTGGCCACGGTGGGGTCGGGAGGCCTGTGGAAGTGCCACGTCCACACCGGTGACCCGCAGGCGGCCGTCGACGTCGCCCGGCGCGCCGGCCGGGCGCTGCGCACCGAGATCACCGCCCTGCCCGGCGGACACCGGGCATGAGGACCGTTCCCACCGCCGTCGACGTCATGAGCCGGGCGCCGACCGAGAACTTCCCGGTCGCCTCCCGGCTCCTGCCGCCAGCCACCCGCCGGCACTTCCTGGCCGTCTACGGCTTCGCCCGGCTCGCCGACGAGCTCGGCGACGCCGCCGTGGCCTCGCCCGGAGCGGCGCCGTCCACCCGGCGGACGCTGGAGGGGCTCGACTGGCTGGAGGCCGAACTCGACGCCGCCTACGCCGGCCGGGCCACCCACACCATTCTCGTCCGCCTGACCGCGACGCTGGCCGAGCTGGCGCTGCCCGCCGAGCCGTTCCGCCATCTGATCGAGGCCAACCGCCGGGACCAGACCGTCACCGACTACGCCACGTTCGACGAACTCCTCGGCTACTGCCGTCTCTCCGCCAATCCCGTCGGCCGGCTCGTGCTGGCGATCGTTGGCCTGGCCACACCGGAGCGGGTCGCCTGGTCCGACTCCGTCTGCACCGGGCTGCAGCTGGTCGAGCACCTCCAGGACGTCCCCGAGGACGCCCGGGCCGGCCGGGTCTACCTCCCGGCCGAAGACCGGGCCCGCTTCGGGGTGGAGCGAGGCGATCTCACCGGCGCACGGGCGTCGCTCGGGCTGCGGGCCCTCATCGCCTTCGAGGCCGAGCGGGCCGGGCGGCTCCTGGCCGAGGGCACCGACCTGGTGGGGACGCTGCCGCCCCGCCCCCGGGTGGCCGTGGCCGGGTTCGTGGCCGGTGGCCTCGCCGCCCTCGACCGGATCGCCGCCGCGGGCGGCGACGTCCTGGCGGCGACGTCGTTGCGTCCGACGAAGACGGCCGTCGCCCGCCGGACGGGGAAGCTGCTGCTGGACCTGGAGCGAAGGTGATCCCGGGCTCGATCACCGACGTCGTCGCCGCCGCCTACGACGAATGCGAGCGCATCACCAACGCCGAAGCCAAGAACTTCGCCTACGGCATCCGCCTCCTGCCGCCCGCCAAGCGGCGGGCGATGTCGGCCGTCTACGCCCTGGCCCGCCGGATCGACGACGTCGGCGACGGCTTCTTGCCGGCCGATGTGAAGCGGGCCCGGCTCGACGGTCTGCGGGCCGACGTCGCCGCACTGGCCCAGGGCCGACCCCCCGAACCCGGCGATCCCGTGCTGGTGGCCGTGGGGGACGCCGCCGCCCGCTACGGGTTGCCGCTCGACGCCTTCGGCGAACTCATCGACGGCTGCACCGCCGACGTGGCCGGCGTCGCCTACGAGACGTTCGGCCAGCTGGTCGGCTACTGCCGTCACGTCGCCGGCACGATCGGCCGGCTGTCGCTGGCCGTGTTCGGCTCCCGCCGGCTCGACGTCGCCATGCCGAAAGCCGACGCCCTCGGCGTCGCCCTCCAGCTGACCAACATCCTGCGCGACGTCACCGAGGACTACGACGCGATGGGCCGGGTGTACCTCCCGGCCGAGGACCTCGAGCGCTTCGGGTGCCGGGCTGGCGCGGGGCGCCTGCCCGACAACCGCATCCCGCTGGCGGACGTCGTGGCCTTCGAAGCGGAACGGGCCGAGGACTGGTACGCCGAAGGGCTCGGCCTGCTGCCGCTGCTCGACGGCCGGTCCCGGGCCTGCGTGTCGACGATGGCCGGCATCTATCACCGGCTGCTGGCCCGCATCCGCCGCGACCCCGCCGCCGTGCTACGGAGCCGGGTCTCGCTGCCCGCCTGGGAGAAGGCCTGGGTGGCGGCGTCAAGCCTGGCCGGAACGGGCCTGGCCGGGAGCCGTCCGGTGCGGTGACGCCCTTCCAAATTGGTGAACGCTCGCTCACGCCGCGCCCGGCGGTGGTGCTGGCCGCCGCCTGGCTGGCGGGCAGCGTTCCCTTCTCGCAGATCGCCGCCCTCCGCACCCGGGGCGTCGACCTCCGGCAGGTCGGCACCGGCACGGTGTCGGGCACGTCGCTCTACCGGGTCGCCGGGTTCGGGCCGCTGGCCGTGGCCGGTATCGCCGAGGTCGGCAAGGGCGCGGTCGGCGTCCTCCTCGCCGGTCCCGACCGGCCCGCTCTCGCCGCCCTCGCCGGCGGGGTGGCCGTCGCCGGGCACAACTGGTCGTTGTTCCTGCGCGGAGCCGGCGGTCGGGGCCTCTCGCCGGCGCTCGGTGCGCTGCTGCCCCGGCACTGGCCGGGGACCGTCACGCTGCTGGCGGGGATGGCCGGCGGCCGGCTCGCCCGGGCCAGCGCCGTCGGCGTCCTCTTGGCCGACGTCGCCCTCGTTCCCGTCCTGGCCCGCACCCGGGGAAGACCGGGGGCCTGGGCGGGCGCCGCCGTCGTCGTGCCGATGGTGGCCAAGCGGCTGGCCGGTAACCGCGGCCCGGCCGAACCCGGAGCCGGCGTCCACCTCCGGCGGCTGTTGCTCGACCGGGACACGTGGGCGCCGCCGGCCTGAACCGGCGGCGCCCACGGAAGTCCGAGGGCTCGCCGACCCGCAGCCCGCCCCGGTAGAGCACGACCAGCAGAGCCCGGTTGCGCACACCGGTGGGCGCCCGCGTCGAGCAGGCCCGGATCAGACCCTTCACTTCGCCGGGGCTGAGCAC
>JAICYE010000037.1 GCA_025934385.1 Acidimicrobiia bacterium
ATGGACGGCGAGCGGCGGACCGACGAAGACGGCGAGAACCTCGACCCCCAGGTGGTCGGCGAGCCGCTCGAGACGGAGGACGGCGTCCGCGTCCCCGCCCAGCAGAACGTGGGCCCCGGCGTCGAGGAGGGCGGCGGCGAGTGGCCCGACCCCAACACGCCGCCGCAGCTGCCCGCTCCCGGCGCCGCCGAGGACACCGACGACGGCGACGCCGCCGCCCGTTAGGCCGCTTCCAGCTTCGCCTCGGGTGCGTCCTCCAGCAGTTCGAGCACGGCGGTCTCGACGGCGCCGTGGATACCGCACCCGTCGGCGGACTTCGCCCCGCCGAGCGCGGCGGCGATGGTGACGCCGGCCCGGTAGCGGTCGACGACCCTCGGGTCGACATAGGACTTGCGGCAGACCGCCGGGGTATTGCCCAGGTCGTGGGCGACCTCCTTGTAGCACCGGGTGATGGCCCGCTTGCGGCCGGTCCGGCTCGGGGCCCGCTCGGCCACGGACAGCGCCATGGCGGCCAGCACGGTTCCGGCCCAGGTCCGGAAGTCCTTGGCGGTGAACTCGCCGCCGGTCAGCTCCTTCACGAAGTCGTTGACGTCGCCGGAGCGGACGTCGACCCAGCGCCTGCCCTCCCTGTAGGCGAACAGCTCCGGGCCGCCCGACCGGCGCCGCTCGAGCGCCGCCACCACGGCGAAGACGTCGTCGTCGACCAGCGTGAGGACCCGTTGCTTCCCCGACTTGGCCGGGTAGTCGAACGTGACGGCGTTGCCCGACCCGAGCGTCACGTGCTCCTTGCGCAGTGTCGCCAGCCCGTAGGACCCGTTCTGCTCCACGTACTCCTCGCCGCCGATGCGGAAGAAGCCGAGGTCGAGCAGGCGGACGGCGCAGGCCAGCACCCGCTCCCGGCTCAGCTCCTTCCCGGCCAACAGCTTCCGGCACCGCCGGCGGACGCCGGGCAGCGCCCGGGCGAACGCCTCCATGCGGTCGAACTTCTCGGCGTCGCGCCGGGCCCGCCAGCGGTCGTGGTAGCGGTGCTGCCGCCGGCCCCGGGCGTCGGTGCCCACCGACTGGAGGTGGCCGTTCGGCGAGGGGCAGATCCAGACCTGCTCCCAGGCCGGCGGGATCACCAGCCCCTTGACCCGGGCCAGCACCTCGGTGTCGCTGATGCGCTCGCCGTGCTCGTCGTAGTAGGTGAACCCCTTGCCCGCCCGGCGTCGGGTGTATCCGGGCAGCGAGGGGTCGGCACGGTGCAGGCGACTCATGCTCTCCAGAATTCCCATCTTTCGACCAGCCTCAATCCGGGTATCGCTTCGGCAATGGCGAAAGCGACCAGGGACGCGGCGGCCGACGCCGAACTCGACCGACTGACGGCCGATGCCGCCGGCTGCCAGGCCTGCGACCTGTACCGCAACGCCACCCAGACAGTGTTCGGCCGCGGCCCGGGAGACGCCCGGGTGTTCCTCGTCGGCGAGCAGCCCGGGGACCAGGAGGACAAGGCCGGCGAGCCGTTCGTCGGGCCGGCCGGACGGATCCTGGGCGAAGCCCTCGAGGACGTCGGGCTGAAGCGCGACGAGATCTACGTCACCAACGCCGTCAAGCACTTCAAGTGGACGGCCAAGGGCAAGCGGCGCATCCACCAGAAGCCCTCGGCCGGCGAGGTCGCCGCCTGCCACCGCTGGCTCGACGCCGAGTTGGCCGCGGTTGACCCTGCCGTCATCGTCGCCCTCGGCGCGACCGCCGGGCAGGCGCTGTTCGGCAGCCGCTTCCGGGTCGGCGCCGCCCGGGGCCAGACCCTGGACCTCGACGGCCGGCCGGTGGTGGCCACGATCCACCCGTCGGCGGTGCTGCGGGTGCAGGAACCGGCCGACCGCCACGAGCAGTATGCCGGGCTGGTGGCCGACCTCAGACGGGCCGCCGAGATCGCTGCAGAGGAGAGCCGATGACCGAACGGAAGCTGCCCCGCCCCGCCGGCGACATCGTCGAGGACGGCGTCCCCGCCACCGAGGAGGTCCGGGACGAGACACTGCGGACGGGCGACACCGGCTTGGCCGACATGCCCATGCCCGACCGGCCGCTCGGCGCCGACCAGTGGGGCATCACCGACCTTGAACAGCGCAGCGGCGAACCGCTCGACCGCCGGGTGGCCCACGAGCAGCCCGAGGGTCGGGACGTCGCCGCCGACGACGGCCTCGTCGACGACACGCTCGCCGCCGAGGAGGCGGCGATGCACGTCGTCGACGACAGCCAGCTGCCTTAGGGCTGCAGCACCACCTGGATGCAGCCGTCCTGCTTCTTCCGGAACATGGCGTAGGCCGCCGGGCCCTGCTCCAGCGGCAGGCGGTGGGTGGCCATGTCGGCCGTCCCGAGCGGGTCGGCCTCGTCGAGCAGCAGCGGCAGGATGTCGTCGGTCCAGCGCCGCACGTTGGTGGCCGGGTCGTGGTCCGGCCACCGCCGCTGTGGGGTGTTGGTGCTGGAACGGTGTCTCAGCTCTGAGGGGCGACGGTGGCCAGCAGCTCCTCCCGCTTCATGGAGGAACGGCCGGGGATCTCCTGCTCCCGGGCCAGCCGGTTCAGCTCCTCGGTGCTGAGGTGGCCCTTGTCGGCGGCGGTGGGTGCCCCCATCTCCGCCTTCTTCGCCTCGAGTCGCCGGCCCAGTTCGGCTCGGGCGTCGCTGTCGAGAGCCTTGCGCACCAAGGGGAACAGCTCCTGCTCCTCCTCCTCGGCGTGGTGTTCGACGTTCTCGACGAGCACCTTCAGCTTGGCCGCCCAGGCCTCGTCGGACGGGCTCAGCTGCTTGGCCCCGGCCATGAGCTCGTCGACGACGTGGTGCTCCTCGATCCCCTCGGTGACGAGGTCGTGGATCTCCTCGTTGCGCTCCGAGACCGTCGGGTAGAAGAGCTCCTCCTCGATCCGGGTGTGGACCTCGAGCTCCTGGAAGATCGTGGCCGCCAGCCGGGCGGCCTCGCCGTCGTTCGAGCCTTCCGCCGCCTGGAAGCGGGCGAACAGGCCCCGCACGCGATTGTGGTCGGCGGTCAACAGCTCCAGCGCATCCATCCGGGTTCCCCCTTGGCAACGTCGATCGGATGCTGCTGCGGTACCCGCCGGATCGAGGGGAGAAACCCGGCCGGGACCGGCGCCGGTCACTCCAGGTCGGCGACGCCCTTGGGCGCCTGCTGCCCCATGAACCCGAAGAGGTAGCCGGCGACGCGCCGCATCTGGATCTCTTCCGTGCCTTCGGTGATCCGGTAGCGGCGGTGGTGGCGATAGATGTGCTCGAACGGCTGGTGCCGGCTGTAGCCGAGCCCGCCGAAGACCTGCATGGCCCGGTCGGCCGCCTCGCAGCACAGCCGGTTGCCCCAGTAGTTGGCCATCGACACGTCCTTGCTGACGGAGAAGGCGCCGCTCGTGTCCATGCGCCAGGCCGTCTGGAGGATGAACACCCGCAGCATCTCGCACTGGGTGGCGAGCTCCACGATGGGGAACTGGATGGCCTGGTTGGCGGCCAGCGGTTTGCCGAACGGCTGGCGCTCCTTGGCGTGGTCGATGGCCCGGTCGAGGCAGTAACCCGCCGCCCCCAACGACGACGCCGCCTGGCGGATCCGGTTCTCGTTGAAGAAGTGCTGCACGACCTGCAGGCCCCGGCCGAGGCCGCCGAAGATCGCCTCGCCGCCGACCCGCACGTCGCTGAGCCGGATGTGGGCGTGGTCGGTCGGCATGTTGAACGTCCAGAGGTACTCGACGATCTCGAAGCCGGGCGCACCGCGGGGGACGAGGAAGGCGGTGATCCCGTCGCCGTCGCCGGGTTTCCCGCTGGTCCGGGCCAGGACGAGGTCGTGGTCGGCCTTGTGGATGCCGGTGTTCCAGGTCTTCTCGCCGTTGATGACCCATTGGTCGCCGTCGGGGACGGCCGTCGTCTCCATGTGGGTGGCGTCCGAGCCGTGGGCCGGTTCGGTGATGCCGAAGGCCAGGCTCCTCTGCCCCGAGGCGAGGTCCTCGAGGAAGCGCCGCTGCTGCTCCTCGGTGCCGTAGCGGATCATCAGCTGCGCCGCCACGTGGTTGCCGACGATCGACGACTCGTTCTGCAGGTCGTTGTGGAGGCCGAGCCCCTTGCGGGCGAGGTGGTCGCGGATCACCGCCATCCCGAGGTTGGTGCCGTCCCGGCCGCCGTGCTCCTTGGGCAGGGCGTAGCGGTAGTGGCCGGCGGCGTCGGCCCGGCGGCGCATCTCGCCGAGCAGCGCTTCCCAGTCCTCGTTGGGCAGGCCGCCGCGGTCCCAGTCGGTCCGGGCGTCCTCCCGGCGGTGGTCGAAGAACCGGACGTTGTCGTCGGCCTGTTCCAGCGGGCGGATCTCCCGTTCGATGAAGTCGTCGAGCTCGGCGAGGTAGGCGACGAGGTCGGGCGGCAGGGCGAAGTCCACGGTGGTTCAGCCCTCTCTCTCGGCGTGGCGAGGATTGGCGACGGCGAGGCGGTCGGCCACCGACGTCCACAGGAACGGGTAGAGCTCACCCTCCCGGTCGTCGAACGTCCCGGCCCGGATCGCCGCCGACAGGTCCCGGAACGACGCTGCGCCCAGCGCCTCGATCCCCTTGCGGGCCCGCTCGGCGGGACCGGGGCCGGCCCGGAGCTGGCGGGCGACGATGCGGACGGCGTTGGCGGCCACCCGGGCGTGGAACCGGACCTGGCCGGCGGTCGACTCACTCACCGGTCGGACGAGGAAGTCCTCCACCGCGTCGAGGAGCTCGGTGGCGGTGGGCCGGCCGTAGAGGGCGTCTGTCGGACCGGTCCGTGCGTGGTCATCAACGGCCGCAGCGGGTGGTGGCGGGGCCAGCAGCTCCAGCAGGTCCCACTCCTGTTCCGCCACCCGGCGCCCGACGGCGGCCAGCTCCACCGACCGGGCTGCGCCGCTCAGGTGGGCGGCCGCCTGCCGCATGCAGATCACCCCCCACTGCAGGGTCTTCTCCACCAGCCACCAGTCGAAGACGGCGCCGTCGACCGGAGCGCCGCCGGCCGCCTCGTAGGCCGCCAGGAGTTCGTCGACGGTGCCGACGCCGGCCGCCTCGGGCCCGGCGCCGAACCGCCAGGCCTTGACGCACAACCAGGCGAGGTCCTCCAGCGGGTCGCCGAGGTGGACGAGCTCCCAGTCGAGCACCGCCCGCAGCCCGTCCTCGGCCACGATCACGTTCCCCAGCCGGAAGTCGCCGTGGACGATCGTGGTCGCCGACCGGTCGGGCCGGTGCCGCTCGAGCCACCGGAGGGCGGTGTCGAACGTGGGGCTGACGTCCTCCACCTGGGTGTACAGGTCGACGATGAAGGCCAGCGGGTCCATCTCGGCCAGGCCGGGCACGGTCCCGGGCGGCAGGCGGTGCAGCCCGGCCAGGAACGAGGCGAGCTGGCCGACGAGCACGCCCCGGGCGGCGGCGAAGCGCGGCTCGCGCAGGATGCGGCGGGCGACGGTCTCCCCCGCCACCCGGGTCATGACGAGGCCCGGCGTACCCAGACGGGCGCCGTCGTCGACGGCCATGACGCCGGGCACCGCCAGTCCGGCGGCGGCGCAGGCGGAGATGGCCGCCGCCTCGGTACGCATCGAGCCGAACTCGGCCGGGCGGCCCGGCGGATCCCGCCGCAGGATCAGCTGCCGGTCCCCGGCCCGGAAGGCCCACGTCTCCCGCGACGCTCCGCCCGACAGCCGCTCCAGGTCATCGACCGGCTCGCCCAGCAGCGCCGCGAGCCGCGCCAGGACGTCGGCCTCGACGTCGCGCAGAGCGGTCATATGGCCCGGCAAGCTACTCCGCTGAGCGTCCGCCCCGCTTCCGCATGGCCGCCCACGAGGAGTCCCCGACGTGCGACGGAGCGGCGTCTTCCATTCGGGCGGCGCCAGGTCGCCGCCGCTATGCTGAGGGCGTCATGCTCGCCGTGGGTGGTGCATTTCTTCCTGCAACGCTGCAGGTCAGAGGCACCTTCCGCGCTGGTCGGCATGGCCCCATCGTCTAGGGGCCTAGGACACTACCCTCTCAAGGTAGAGACACGGGTTCGAATCCCGTTGGGGCTGCAGAGAACCAGCAGGGGCCACTTCGGTGGCCCCCTCGCTGTATGGCGATCCTTGGGAGCGGTCACCGCCGCTGCCGCCGGCCCCGAACCCCCACGTCGCAAATGATTCCGGTGCTGGCTTCGCCGGTTCCCCTGGGCCGCCAGGTGGCGCGACAGGTTGCGCTCGAACAGCATTGACGGCCGTCGATGTCCCCTTCAGCGCGACCGGTCGCACCCCATGGTCGAGCCCCACGCGAACCGGCGTTCCTCCGTTGACACCGGGCCACACGCCGGCGTCGCCGATTTGCCGTTTGCGCTGCCCGTCGGGCGGGTAGCGACCGGTCAGCGGTGACCGGCCAAGGGGGCGACCAGTGCGGGCGGAAGACACCGAGACAGCCGCGGCGTCGCTGCAGGACGTTCTCCTGGCCTTGGCCGACGAACGGCGGGCCCGAGGCGTGTCCCGGACGGCGGTGGCCGCCCGGATGGCCACGTCGGAGCGGGCCGTGGCCCGGCTCGAGACCGGGGCGATCGATCCTCATCTGTCGACCGTGGCCCGCTTCGCCAACGCCATCGGAAAACGCCTCGAGTGGCGCCTCGTCGACCGGGACGACGACGTCGCAGAGGCGGACGGCTGACGATGGCCGGCCGGAAACCGGCCCTGCCGTCGGAGACCACCGTGGCGGAGCCGCGCCGCATCGCCGCCGAGCCGGGCAAGGCGACGTCGTGGGCGGAACCGCTCCAGCGGCTGGCGCTGGCGCTCATCCGGGCGGTTTCCCTCGACGACGTGGCCGCCGCCACGGTCGCCTACGGGCCGATGGCCGCCGGGGCCGGGTGCGGACATGCGCTCCTGCTCGACCGTCGAGGCGGGGTGGCCGTGTCTCTCCTGGGCGGCCCGGCCGTCCGGACGGCCCGGCTCGACGACCTCGGCCTCGACGCGCCCGTCCCCTGGAACGACGCCGTGCACGACCACCGGGTGATCACCTTTCCCTCGACCACGGCGTTGTACGAGGCCTATCCCGGGCTGGGGTCGCTGGTCGCCTTCCCGACGTCGGGTCCGGTGGTCACCACACCGCTGGTCTGCGTCGGGGAATGCCGCGGCTCCCTGACGTTCGGTTTCGAGCCACAGGCCGACGACGACGGCGGTGCCCCTCCGGTCGCGGCGTTGCAGGAGATCGCCGCGGTCGTCGGGCAGGCCGCCGCCCGGGCGGCGATCTACGCCAGCGAGCACCAGTCGGTGGAACTGCTCCAGCGGGCCTACCTCCCGGTACGGCTCTCGCCGCTGGCCGGACTGTCGTTCGCCACCCGCTACCTGCCCGCCGGGGAGCCGGTGGCCGTCGGGGGTGACTGGTACGACGTCCTGCCCCTGCCCGGCCCGCTCGTCGGACTGGTGATCGGTGATGTCGCCGGCCATGGCATCCGGGCGGCGGCCGTGATGGCCTCGCTGCGGGCGGCGCTGCGGGCCTTCGCCACCGTCGAGGCCTGCCCGGCCCGGATCCTGACGCGCTTGAACGACTACACATGTCGCTACAAGCCCGACACCTTCGCCACTGTCTTCGTCGGCGTGTTCGATCCCGACGAGGACCTGATCCGGTACGCGCTGGCCGGGCATCCCCCGGCACTGCTCGTGGCCCGTGACGGCGCGACCGACGTCCTCGACGGCACGGTCGGGCCACCCCTGGGGGTCCCCGGCGCCACCTACGAGCCGCGTGAGCACCCCTTCCCGGCGGGCGCCTCCCTGGTGGCCTACACCGACGGGCTCATCGAGCGCCGCGATCAACCGATCGACGCCCGACTGGCCGAGCTCGTCCACGCCGCTCGGGCCGGGGCCGGAGGAGGCCCCGACGCCCTCTGCGACTGGCTCGTCTTCGAGCTGCTCTCCGACAAGGACCTCTTCGACGACGCCGCCCTCCTCGTGGCGGCCCGCCAGGACCGCGGCCATGGCCGGTGAGCGGCGGTCAGCCCGCCGGCACCATGCCCTGATCCCCGAACGGTCGGCGGTGCTGCTCAGGGTGGGCACCAGTCTCGGGCCCGTCAGCTTCGGCGCCAACGGGCTCGACGGATTCATCGAGGCGGCCGTCGACGGCGACCGGATCGATGTCGAGACCGCACCGGCGGCCCACCTGGAGCTCGACGTCATCCGGTTGACGTCGGGCAACACCATCTACGACACCGAGCTCCGGCGCCAGATCGACGCCCGGCGGTTCCCCCGGGCCTACGTGGATCTCCACCGGGTGACGAGCCTCGACCGGGACTCGTCGACCTTCCACGTCAGCGGTGAGATCACCCTGCGGGGCGTCACGGTTCCAGCCGACGGGGTCGTCGTCGCCGAGTTTCCCGAGCGCCGGCTGATGGCCGTCTCCGGCGAGGAGACGCTCAACATCTCCGACTTCGGCATTCCACCGCCGTCGCTGTTCATGATCAAGATCGACCCGGAAGTGAAGCTGCGCCTCCATCTCGAAGCCCGGGGGGAATAGCACCTGTGGGTCTCGCCGGCGGGCGACTGGCGGTCGATCTCCACGACCCCCGGACGTATACGGCCGGCGTGCCCCACGACGCCTTCGCCCTTCTGCGGCGGGAGTGCCCGGTCTACCGCCAGCACGAGCGGGCGATCCTCGGCTGGCCGGAGGGCCCGGGGTACTGGGCGGTCACCCGCTACCACCACGTCGTCCACGTCAACCGGAACCCGGACGTGTTCTCCTCCCAGCTCGGAGCGACGCAGATCCGCGACCCCAATCCCGACGACCTGGCCTTCCAGCGGCGGATGATGCTCAACCTCGACCCGCCCGAGCACAGCCGGCTCCGGCGTATCGTGAGCAAGGCGTTCACCCCCCGCCGGATCGAGCGGCTCGCCTCGTTCCTCCGGGAGCGGGCCCGGGCGCTCGTCGACGCCGTCGCACCGCACGGCGCCTGCGACTTCAGCCAGGAGCTCGCCGCCGACCTGCCGCTGCTGGCCCTGGCCGAGATCCTGGGCGTCCCGACCGCCGACCGCCGCCTCCTGTTCGAGTGGGGCAACCGCGTCATCGGCTTCCAGGACCCGGAGTACGCCCGCCTCGACGAGTCGGGCCGGCCGGTCGATCCCCGCTCGCGGGCGGCGCTCACCGACATGTTCGACTACGCCCACGACCTTGCCGACCGCAAGCGCCGGGACCCCGGTGACGACGTCATCACCGCCCTGCTCCTCGCCGAGGTCGACGGGCAGACCCTCAGCCGCGAGGAGTACGAGAACTTCTTCTTCCTGCTCACCGTGGCCGGCAACGAGACGCTGCGCAACGTGCTCCCGTCGGGGATGCACGCCCTCCTCGAACATCCCGACCAGCACCGCCGGCTGCTCGACGACCCGCCGCTCCTGCCGGTCGCCGTCGAGGAGATGCTGCGCTTCGCCGGGCCGGTGATGTGCTTCCGCCGGACGGCCGCCGCCGACGTCGAGCTCGGCGGCACGAAGATCGCCGCCGGCGACAAGGTCGTCGTCTACTACGCCTCGGCCAACCGGGACGACGCCGTCTTCCCCGACCCCGACCGCTTCGACGTCGCCCGGACGCCCAACGAGCACCTGGCGTTCGGCGCCGGACCCCACTTCTGCCTGGGGGCCCACCTGGCGCGGCTGCAGATGCGGGTCTTCTTCGAAGAGGTCCTCTGGCGGCTTCCCGACCTGGAGCTCGACGGCCCGGTGGAACGGCTGCAGTCGAACTTCCAGGCCGGGGTCAAGCACATGCCGGTCCGGTTTTCTCCACCGTCCCCAGTCAAAGGAGGAGTCGTATGACCGCCCAGCCCGCTTCCCAGAGCTCCCTCTCGGTCGGTGACATCCGCGTCACCTACCTGCCCGACGGCGAGGCCCACCTCAGCGCCACCGGGGTGTTCCCCGCATCAAGCGACGTGAGCTGGCAGCCGCATCACCAGTGGCTCGACGACGACGGGTGGTGGGTGGCGTCCGTCGGTGGGTTCCTGGTCGAGACGGGTGACCGCAAGCTTCTCGTCGACCTCGGCTTCGGGGACCAGACCTTCGAGGCCCCGGGGTTCGCCCGGGCCCAGGGTGGACGATTCCTGGAGAGTCTGAAGCAGGCCGGCGTCCTTCCCGAGGAGATCGACACCGTTCTCCTCACGCACCTGCACTCCGACCACACGGGGTGGATCAGCGACCAGGAGTCGCTCACGTTCCCCAAGGCCACCTACCTGATCGGCAGCGACGAGGAGTGGACGTTCTTCCAGGAGCACACCGACGTACCCTTCCACCCCGGTGACTCGGTGCGGGGCCTGGAGAACCACTTCGGCACGACCACGGACGGCCAGGCGATCGCTCCCGGGGTGAACGTTCGGGCGACCCACGGCCATACGCCGGGCCACCAATCAGTCGTGATCTCGTCAGGCGCGGCCCGGGCGATCATCATGGGGGACATTCTCCATTGCCCGGCGCAGATCACGGAGCCGGAGTGGAACACCATCTTCGACGTCGACGTGGCGCTGGCGCGCCAGGTGCGCGAGCAGCTGCTGGCCGAGGCGGAGGCTTCGGACACGGTCATGTGCTGTGGCCACGTCGCCAACGCCGTCTTCGGACGGATCCTCCCCGGCGACGGCAAGCGGATGTGGCAGATCGCCGTCTGACTCCGGTCGCCGCCGGTTAGGCGAGGAGCGCGGAA
>JAICYE010000205.1 GCA_025934385.1 Acidimicrobiia bacterium
AGCCCGTGGCACCCCGTCCGGCGGCTCCGCCGGCCCCGCGGCCGCCCTTCCCTGAACTCCCGCGCCCGGCAGAACCGCCGCGTCCTCCGGACTTCTCGCCCCGGGGAGTCACCGGCCGCCCCCCGACCCGACCTGAGCACGACCGGTCGTGCCCGAGGCCCTCTGAGGGCCCTCATCACGACCGGTCGTGCTCGGGCACGGCAGGTCGAAGTCGCCGACCACCCCGATCACCGGTGCCAGACGGTGCCGGACGGCGTGTCCTCGAGGGTGATCCCCCCGGCCGCCAGCTCGGCCCGGATGCGGTCGGCCTCGGCGAAGTCCCTGGCCTTGCGAGCGGCGTCGCGCCGGGCCACCAGCGAGGTGATCTCGTCGTCGCCCTCGGTGGCGGACGCGCCGTCGTCGAGCTCGAGGCCGAGCGCGCCGGTCAGGGCGTGGACGGTCGACACCAGCCGGCCGGCCTCCGTGCCGCCGCCGGCGTCGACGGCGAGGTTGGCCC
The DNA here is from genome assembly GCA_025934385.1 of Acidimicrobiia bacterium. Next base: position 497 of record JAICYE010000205.1, read on the forward strand.
GCCGGACGGCGTCGTAGACGGCGGCCAGCGCCGCGGGCATGTTGAAATCGTCGTCGAGGGCGGCGTCGAAGGCGGCCGTGGCCTCGGTGTCGAGCGCTCCCCGCCCCAGGTCGAGCCGCTCCACGCCGGCCGTGCGGGCCCGACGGGCCACGGCGTCGAGCGTGGCCAGCGCCCGGGCGGCGGCGGCCACGTTCTCCGGGCCCATCTCCATGTTCGACCGGTAGTGGGTCTGGAGCACGAGGAGCCGCAAGGCGCGGGGGCCGTGGGCGTCGACGGCGTCGGCCAGCGTGGTGAAGTTGCCGAGGGAGCGGGCCATCTTCTCCCCGCCGACGTTGACCATGGCGTTGTGGAGCCAGTAGCGGGCGAAGCGCTGCCCCGCCCCCTCCGACTGGGCCCGCTCGTTCTCGTGGTGGGGGAAGACGAGGTCGACCCCGCCGCCGTGGACGTCGAAGCCCTCGCCGAGCAGGCCGACCGACATGGCCGAGCACTCGATGTGCCACCCCGGCCGGCCCGGGCCCCAGGCCGACTCCCACGCCGGCTCGCCGGGCTTGGCCGCCTTCCAGAGGGCGAAGTCGACCGGAGAGCGCTTGCGCTCGTCGACCTCGACCCGGGCGCCGGCCGACTCCAGCAGGTCGTCGAGCCGGCGGTGGGACAGGGCGCCATAGCCGGGGAAGCTCTCGACCGAGAAGTACACGCCCGATTCGGTGGCGTAGGCCCGCCCGGCCGACACCAGCTTGGCGATCAGGTCGAGCATCTGGGGGATGTACTGCGTGGCGTGGGGCACCTGGTGGGGCCGGAGGATGCCGAGCCGGTCGAGCTGCTCCCAGTGGACCGCCTCGTAGCGGGCGGCGATCTCCGGCTCGCTGCTGCCCTCGGCCCGGGCCTTGTTGATGATCTTGTCGTCGACGTCGGTGACGTTGCTGACGTGCAGCACGTCGAAGCCGCGCCACTCCAGCGCCCGGCGGATGGCGTCGAACGACAGCGTGCTGCGGGCGTGCCCGACGTGGGGCACGTCGTAGACGGTCGGCCCGCAGATGTAGAGGGCGATCCTTCCCGGCTCGCGGGGGACGAGTTCGACCTCGGCAGCCGAGAGGGTGTCGTGAACGCGCATCTCGAGCAGGCTACCGGTCGACCACCGGCAGCCTGCGCAGCGTTACTTATCCGACCAGCGCCTCGTCGAGCTTGGCCTCGGCCTCTTCCTCGGTCACCCCGAGGGCGAACGTCAGCTCCGAGGTGAGGATCTGACGGGCCTTGGTCAACATGCGCTTCTCGCCGGCGGAGAGGCCCTTGTCCTTGTCGCGGATCGACAGATTCCGGACGACCTCGGCAACCTGATAGATGTCGCCGCTCTTCAGCTTCTCCACATGGTTCTTGAACCGCCGAGACCAGTTGGTCGGCATCCGCGCTTCCTTCTTGCGAAGGACGGCGAACACCTCCTCGACCTCTTCGTCGTTGATGACCTCGCGGAGCCCGACTTCTTCGACATTGTCGGCCGGGACCATGAGGGTGAGGTCGCCATACGCCAGCTTGAGCACGAGGTAATCCCGTGTCTCTCCGAAGACTTCTCGCTTCTCGCGACGCTCGACGATCGCGGCGCCATGGTGCGGATAGACGACCTTGTCGCCCACGTCAAACAGCATGCGCACTCTCCCAGTGGCCCAAATCTGGGGCTCCAACAAGGGTACGGCAGGAACCGCACCTGAACAACTTGGCTGAGCACCATTTAAAGGTGTGGACATTCCCGACATTCCTGGCGAGTCGTCGAGAAAAATCACGAAGGGTGACTACAGTTATACCCAACGTCGCCGGGTCCACGCCCGTCAATTTTCCGACAATTCTCCGCTCACTCGAGCAGGAAGGCCAGGCAGCGGTGCCAGGCGTCGGCGGCGTCATCGGGGCGGTGGACGGGCCGGTCCGGGTCGTGGGCGAAGGCGTGGTCGGCACCGGGGTAGACGACGACCTTGTGGTCGGGCCGCGCCGCCCAGGCGTTGCGGACGGCCTCGACGTCGGCCGGCGGCGTGTAGGGGTCGACCTCCCCGAAGATCGCCAGTGTCGGGCAGGTCGCGGCCAGGCTGTCGAGGGCGTCACGGAGGTTGTCGCCGGCCCACTGCGGTGGCGTCCGGAGCAGGCCGTAGAAGGCCACCGCCCGTTCGAAGCGGCCGGTGGCCGCACTCTTGAGGGCGAACGAGCCGCCGAGGCAGAAGCCGATGACCGACACCGACCCGACGCCGTCGACGGCGGCCAGGTGGTCGGCGGCCTCGGCGAGGTCCTCCATGACGACCTCGTCGTGGAGCTCGCCGGCCAGGGCCCGCCGGGCGTCGGGGTCGAGTGAGCCGCCGGGCGGGAGCAGCCGGGCGAAGGTCTCCGGGGCGCAGACGGCCAGGCCGTGGGTGGCGAGACGGCGGCAGATGTCCTCGAACAGCGGCCGCAGCCCGAGGAGGTCGGGCACCAGCACGACGCCGCCCAGCGCCTCGCCGTCGGGCCGGGCGTTGTAGGCCGGAACCGCCGTGTCCTCGACGTCGAGGGTGATGTGGTCGACGGTGGCCTTGTACGGCCCTTCCTCGAGGACGTATGCCATCCGGATCGTCTACTACACGTAGCGGTCGAGGATCGAGGTCTCCGCCAGCCGGGACAGACCCTCCTTGATGGCCCGGGCCCGGGTCTCGCCCACGCCCTCGACGTCGTCGAGGTCCTTCATCGAGGCCCGCATGATCTTCTGCAGGTTGTGGAAGCGGGTCACCACCCGGTCGGCCACGATCTCGGGCAGCCGGGGGATCTTGTGCAAAAGCCGGTAGCCGTGGGGCTGCAGCGACCAGTCGAGGCCCGTCCCCTGCGGCAGGTGGAGGACGGCGGCGACCTCCTTCAGGTCGAGCAGCTCCTCCGTCGACAGCTGGGCCAGGCGCTTCATCACCTCGACCAGCTCCCAGTCGGTCGACCGGACGAAGTAGTCCTTGGCCACCAGCCGCCGGTCGTCCTCCACGCCGCCCATGAGCTCCTCGAGCTGGAGGAGGACGAGGCGGCCCTCGGAGCCGAGCTCGATGATGTACTCCTCGATCTCGTCGGAGATGCGCCGCACCATCTCCGCCCGCTGGAGCACGGTCACGGCGTCCCGCACGGTGACGAGGTCCTCCACCTCGAGGGCGGACAGGGAGCCGGAGACGGCGTCGAGCCGGTCCTTGTAGCGCTCGAGGGTCTGCAGGGCCTGGTTCGCTTTCGCCAGGACCCGGGGGATCGGCTCGAGCGTGTACTTCTGGTCGTCGCGGTAGATGGTGACGACCGACATCGCCTCCGACACCGAGATCACCGGCACGTCGATCTGGCGGGCGACCCGCTCGGCGGTGCGGTGCCGGGTGCCGGTCTCGGAGGTGGGGATGTTGGGATCGGGCACGAGGTGCACATTGCCCCGGGCCACCCGGGCCACATCGGCGGCCAGGATGAGCGCCCCGTCCATCTTGGCCAGCTCCGACAGCCGCTGCGGCGTGAACTCGGCGTCGAGCAGGAACCCGCCGGAGCACACGGCCAGGACCTCGGGCCCATCGCCGACGACGATCAGGGCGCCCTTGTTGGCCTGGAGAATGCGATCGATACCGTCACGCAGGGGAGTGCCCGGCGCCACCATCCGCAATGCGTCGAGCAGCGCCTCCGACCGGCGCATCGGCACTGGCGGCTCCCCCTCGAGAATCGTGGCAGGGCCCCGGAAACCGGGCCGCCGCGCTCCCGAGGCTAGCGCAGCGACCGCCCTCCGCGGGAGAGCCGCCGGAGCACGACCACGGCGGTGGCGACGGCCAGGATCAGCAGTGCCAGCCGCGACCAGTCGATCGCCCTGGACGACACGTCGATCGGCTTCGGCGGGCCGGGTTCCACCGTCCACGACCGGGTCCCGCCCGGCAGGGCGACCACCAGCCGGAGGTGGAGGCCGTTGGCCGCCCGCCCGGCCAGCAGGCTCTCGACGCGGTCGGGGTCGACGCCGGCGTCCCGCAGCCGGGCGGCAAGATCGGGCGTGTTGGCGAACCCCGTGGCCGCCGCCGCCCCGACGCCGAGCGAGGCGGTCCCCCGCAGCCGGTAGGTCGACCCGAGGAACGAGCGGTGCCGGACGAGGCCGAAGTGCTGCAACGGCCCGTTGGGCCCGGCGAGCTCGCCGATGACCACCCCGAGGTCGGACGGGCGGTGGAACGACTTGCTGACGTCGATCTCGGACCCGCCGTCCTTGGTCGCTCGGGCCGGCGAGATCTCCCACCCGGCCCGGCGGAGGTCCGACGTCTGCGCCCCCTGCGTCACGCTGCCGCCGAGCACCGCCAGCGCCTCCCGGTCGAGCGTCACCCGGAGGCGGACGACGCCGCCCGTCCCCGAAACCCGCGCCTGCACGGTGGCGTCGACCCGGCACCCACCGAGCACGACGGCGATGAGGACGCAGCACAGCAGCAGCAGTCCGGGGGGGTGACGGCGCACGCCGGGGAGGGTCACGCGCCGCGCCGAGCTTCCCCCGGCGATGCGCCCTCCGGGAGGGTCGGACCGTCTGCGGCCTGGCTGTCCTGGGCTCGTAGCCGTTCGAGGGCGAGGAAGCCGTAGGCCAGGAAGGTCATGGCGGCGTGGTGGTGGAAGCCCGGCCAACTGCGGCCCTCGAAATGGTCGAGGCCCAGTTCGCCCTTGAGTTGCTCGTAGCCGCGCTCGACCTGCCAGCGCTCCTTCCAGAGGCCGACCGCCTG
>JAICYE010000214.1 GCA_025934385.1 Acidimicrobiia bacterium
GACGCAGATCAACATCCGCCTCGACGATGCGACCGTCGCGGCCCTCGATACCGTGGCCGCTCGCCAAGGGGTCACCCGAGCTGAGCTCGTCCGAACGGCTGTCCTCCGGCTCCTGGCCGCCGCCGAGCGCGCCGGGGTGGCGGCCCGGTACCGCGACGCCTACGGCGAGCACCCGGAGGCAGCCGCCGAGATCCGCCGGGCCGAGCGGTCGGCCCGCCGGTTCACCTCCGAGGAGACCTGGGAGCGGTGGTGGTAGCCCGAGGCGAACTGTGGTGGTTGGAGACGGCCGACGAGAAGGGCCGCCCGGTGCTGGTGGTCACCCGCGATGAGGCCATCGCAGTTCTCCGCCGGGTGATGGTCGCGCCCGTCACCCGCACGCTGCGATCCGCGCCGAGTCAGTTGCCCGTCGGGCCCGACGAAGGCCTGCCGGTGCAGTCGGTCGCCAACTTCGACGATCTGGCCACCGTGCCGAAGGCGCTCCTCGTCCGAAGGCTGGGCTCCCTCGGCCCCCGGATCCACGAATTATGCGATCGGCTCCGGGTGATGTCCGGCTGCTGACGCGGAAGGCTGCCCTGAACCTCAGTCCAGCTCGTACCGCACCGGCAGGTGCTTGTGGCCGCCGACGAAGATCGACCGTGACAGCTCCGGCGGGCCGGCCGGTTCGATCGACCGCAGCCGGGGGACGAGCTCGGCCAACAGCGCCCGGATCTCCATCTTGGCCAGCGCCGCTCCGAGGCAGTAGTGGGCCCCGAAGCCGAACGCCAGGTGGCGGTTGGGCTTCCGGCCGACGTCGAAGCGGAACGGGTCGTCGAACACCGTCTCGTCGCGGTTGGCCGACCAGTACGACAGCAGCAGCCGGTCGCCCGGCTCGAAGCGCTGCCCGGCGATCTCGGCCGGGGCGACGGCGTTGCGGAGGAAGTGCCGCACCGGGCTCACCCACCGCACCATCTCGTCGGCGGCCGTGGCGATCAGCGCCGGGTCCTGCCGCAGCCGCTCGAGCTCACCCGGGTTCTCGATCAACGCCTGCAGCCCTCCGCTCATGGTGAAGGACGTCGTGTCGTGGCCGGCGGTGGCGATGATCACGTAGTAGGAGATCTGCTGGAAGGGCCAGATCGGCTCGCCGTCGACGACGGCGTTGGCGATCACCGAGGCCAGGTCCTCGGTCGGGCGGGCCCGGCGCTCGTCGACCAGCGCCCCGAAGTAGCCGAAGAAGTCGTACATCACCGTCATGAACTCTTCGAACGTCGACCCCCGGGCGAACTCGGGGTCCTCGCCCTGGAACAGCTCCCGGGTCAGCTGCAGCATCTTGGGGTAGTCGGCCTCGGGCAGCCCGAGGATGGAGAGGATGACCTCCAACGGCATCGGCGTGGCGATGTCGACGGCGAAGTCGCACTCCCCGCCCAGCGCCGCCATGCGATCGACGGCCCGGCGGGCCAGCTCGGCGACGCGGGCCTCGAGCCGGGCCAGGCTGGAGGGCTGGAACCAGTCGGCGGTGAGCGCCCGGTACGTGCGGTGATCGGGATCGTCCATGTGGACGAGCGTGGCCAGGTCCCCCGCCTGGCGGACGACGCGCTCCCGTTCCGTCTCCATGAGGACGGGCTGGGGCAGGTTGCGGAAGACCTCGGGGTTGCGCTCCGCCTCCAGCACGTCGGCGTGGCGCGTCAGGGCGTAGAACGGCGGGTACCCGTCCGCCTCGACGAGCGTGATCGGCGCCTCCCGCCGCAGCAGCGCGCAGGCCTCGTGGAAGCGCCGCTCGTCGGTGTAGGCGCCGGGATCGGCGAAGACCCGGCCGGCCTCCTCGACGGTCAGGAGATCGGCGTCCATCGCGCCGCCGGCTCGGTTGCCTCGTCCGGCTCGGCGAGGTCGACGGGCTCGACGAGGTCGACCGGCTCGACCGTCTCGACGAGCTCCAGGATCGAATCGACCGGATCGGCGGCGAACATCGCTGCCGCCGCCGCCAGCTGGGCGGACCGTCCGGGACCCGGCCGGGCCAGGCGCCACACGGCCGCCACCAGCTCGCGGTCGTCGGCGGGAACGGTGGTGACCCCGGCCCGCCGCATCGAGCCGATGTTGTCCCGGCCGTGGCCGGGGATCGGCCGGTAGCTGACGACCGGCACGCCGCAGGCGAAGGCCTCCAACGACGTGAGCCCTCCGGCGTTCTCCACGAGGACGTCGACGGCGGCCATGATCTCCGGCATCCGGTCCGTCCAGCCCAGCACCCGGCCGAGGCCCTGCGACTCCAGTCGGCGCCGGAGCCGCTCGTCCTGCCCGCAGACCGTCACCACGGCGAAGCGCCCGTCGGCCACCAGTGGCGCCACCGTGGCCGGGATGTCGCCGATGCCCCACGACCCGGCCACGATCAGCACCAGCGGCCGGTCATCGTCCACCCCCAGCCACGCCCGGGTGGCGGCTCGGCCCCCGTCGTCGATCGCCGATGAGGGCGGCCGGAAGGCCGGGTCGACCGCCGGCCCCGGAGCCAGGACGCTCCCGTCGATCTGCCGCCGGGCGTTCTCCGCCGCGACGGGATGGATGGCCAGGTTGAGATCGACGGCGGGGTGCACGGCCCGGGGGTGGACGGCGAAGTCGGTGAGGAAATTCACCGCCGGCACCGTGATGCGGCCCTCCTCCCGCAACCGCCCGACGACGAGCGTGGCGAACGAGTACGTCGACACCACCACGTCGGGCCGGTGGCGCTCGACCCAGCGCAGCGTCCGGGCCCCCGACAGCGCCCGCTCGAAGCGCACGAACGGCCTCCACAGCCGGGGATGCCGGTAGAACAGCTGGTACGTGCTCTCGTAGCTCTCCGGCATCGTGCGGAGCTGGAAGAGGTAGAACGACCGCCAGGCCCGGGCCAGCGGCCGGGGGAAGGCGTCGAGGAAGTCGACGACGACGGCCTCGCCGCCCCGGGCCTCGACCCGGCGGGCCAGCTCCCGGGCGGCGCCCTCGTGGCCGGCCCCCATGCTGGCCGAGATGACGAGAACCCTCACCACCGGCGGGAAGTTACCAGCGGGAAGCCGCTCCACCGGTGATCGGCCGCCGCCGTGTACCGTCGCGGGGTGCTGTCGGCCAAGGCCAGGGCCCGGGTGAAGGCGCCGGGCGTCCGCAAGACGGCGAACGTCGGCAAAGCGGCGAACGCCGGCAAAGCGCCGAACGCCCGCAAAGCGCCGAACGTCCGCAACTTCCGCCTCAAGGACGTGTTCACGCTCGTGAACCTCCTCTGCGGCGTGGTGGCCGTCCACTACGTGGTGGCCGGGGAGCTCAAGCGGGCCGGCTACGCCGTCCTCGTCGGGTACCTCGGCGGCGATCTCCCCGACGGCGCCGTGGCCCGCGCCACCGGGACGGGCAACCGCTTCGGCGCCGAGTTCGACTCGATCGTGGACCATTTCGTCCACGTGGTGGTGCCCGGGCTGATCGTCTACAACGCCTACCGCGAGGGCGGCCACGAGCTCGTCGGCCTGTTCCTGATGGGGACGCTGGTGGCCACGGCCACCATCCGCCACGCCCGCCTGGCCGCCGAACGGTTCAACTTCCCGCTGTGCTGGTGCGGGCTCCCCCGCACGATCAGCGGGTTCGTGGCCATGTCGCTGCCGCTCTCCCACACGTTCTTCGCCGAGAACCCCTGGCGCTACCAGACCGGCGTGGCGGTGATCGTCCCGCTCTGCCTGCTCAACCTGGTCCCGATCCCCTACATGACCCACCGCGGCCAGCGGGGCATGCAGACCTGGCTCAAGGTGATCGTCGCCTGCTTCTTCGCCGCTCCGATCGTGATGTACGTGGCCGACCGGCCCTACCTGTTCGACGTGTTCCTCGTCGGCTCGGCCGGCTACGCCCTGACCGGCTGGGTGCCCCTCCGCCCCGAGGAGCGCCGGGCGTTCTACGCCGAGTACCGCCGCTGGTCGTCGGCGCTGGCCGGCTGAGCCGCCGAACAGTCCAACGCGGGGCGGTCGGCCCACGGCCGTCCCCGGCCCCGGAAGTAGCTGGCCACCTCGTCGCAGACCCGGTCGACGACCTCGGCCGACATGTCGGAGTGCAGCGGCAGGGAGATGATCTCCTCGCCGACCTGCTCGGTGACGTGGAGGGGCCCCTGGCGGAACTCCCGGAACCGGGTGTGGAGGTGGGCCGGGCGCCAGTGGATGCCCGTTCCGATGCCCCGGTCGGCGAGGTGCTCGCGCAGGTCGTCGCGCACCGCCGGGCCGACCCGGACGTAGTACAGGAACGGGTTGACCTCGTCGAAGTCGCTGGGGGGCAGCTGCACCCCGTCCACCGTCTTCAGCCGTTCCTGGTAGCGGCGGCAGGCGGCCTGGCGGACGGCCCGGATCTGCTCGAGCTTGGCGATCTGGGCCAGGCCGACGGCGGCGTGGACGTTGGACAGGTGATACCGGTAGCCGATGTCGACCGCGTCGTAGTCCCGGGTCTTCTCGGTGCGGTAGATGGCCTCCACCGGCTGGTCGGAGCCGAGCAGCCGGAGGTGGCGGAGGCGGTGTGTCTCGATCTCGTCCCGCACGACGACGATGCCGGCGTCGACGGCGGTCAGCGCCTTCACGGGGTCGAAGCTGAAGATGCAGACGTCGGAGAAGCTCCCCACCGGCCGGCCGTGGTACGCCGACCCGAAGGCGTGGGCGGCGTCGTGGACGATCCTCAAGCCCCGCTCCTCGGCCAGCGCCGCGCCGGCGGCGTGGTCGCAGAGGTGGGGGCCGTAGTCCATGAGGACGAGGGCCCGCGTCGCCGGCCCGATCAGCTCGGCGGCCCGGTCGAGGTCGATGCAGAGCGTCAGCGGGTCGATGTCGCAGAACACCGGCTCCGCCCCCACGGCGATGATGGCCTGCACGTCGGCCAGGTGGGTGAAGGCCGGGACGATCACCTCGCTGCCCGGGCCGGCGCCGGTGATCAGCATGCCCAGGTGGAGGGCGGCGTGCCCGGTGCTCACGGCCACGACGCCCCGGGAGCCCCCGCCGATCGCCCCCTGGACGGCCTCCTCGAAGGCCATGACCGTCCGCCCCATGCCCAGCCAGCCGGCGGCCAGGGCCGCCGACCCGGCGGAGACCTCCTCGGCCTCGACCATCGGCCGGTAGAGAGGGATCGGCTCCGGAGCACA
>JAICYE010000572.1 GCA_025934385.1 Acidimicrobiia bacterium
CCAGGCCCTGGGGATGCGGGCGGTGCGGATCACCGCCGTCTTCGAGGACGATCCCGACCAGGGCCCGCCGGGCGACGTCGTGATCGGCTCCTACGAGGAGTTGCTCCCCGCTCTCGGCCTCGCCTGAAAGCGGGGCCGGCCAGGATCCCTCCTGGCCGGCCCGGCTGGTCACCGCTTCGAACTACGAGTCCAGGGTGGCGGCGAAGACGACCGGGTGGCTCGGCGGGTTGCCACCCAGCGACCCGACGAACGGCCGGTCGGAGAAGGAGAAGATGCCGCCGTCGGCCGCCACCATCAGGTAGCCGACGCCGTAGCGGACCATCCCCACCACCGGCTTGTTGAGCTTCGTCGATCCCATCGACCCCCGGAAGGGAGCGCTGCCGAAGGCGAAGATCCCGCCGTCGGAGGCGACCAGCCAGTAGCCCAGCCCGTCCCGGGTGGGGACCAGCGACTGCACCGGCTGGTTGAGCTTGGTGTCGCCCATCGAGCCCCGGAAGGCGGCGTCGCCGAAGGCGAACACCCCGCCGTCGGAGGCGACCATGTAGTAGCCCTTGCCCGTCGGGGTGGCGATGGAGCTCTGCACGGCGCCGTTGAGGTTCACCTTCGACAGGTCGCCGAAGGCCTGGGCGTCGCCGAAGGGGAAGACCCGGCCCTTGGTGGTGAACAGCCAGTAGCCCTTGCCCGTGGGGGTGGCCGAGAGGCTGGTCACCTTCTCGTGGGGCCCGAGGTCGGCCGGGTTCACGTTGCCAAGGGCGGCGGCATCGCCGAAGGAGTAGACGGCGCCGTCGTCGTTGACGATCCAGTAGCCACCGGCGTCGGGCGTCGGCTCGATGTGCATGGCCTTGCTGCCGGCCGCCAGGGCCGTGCTGGCGTCGCCCATCGACTTGGCATCACCGAAGCCGAAGACCTTGCCGTCGCTGCCGAGCATCCAGTAACCCGACCGGCCCGGCGCGCCGGCGGCGGGGGTGCCGGGCTGGCCAACCGGGGGCGTCGCGCCCGTCGGCACCGGCGCCGCGCTGCCGTTGACGGCCGGGGCGTGGGCCGGGTCGAACACCACCCGGACGAGGTTGTTCTTGCTGTCGGCGATCCACAGGTTGCCGGCCGAGTCGATGGCCAGGTCGTGCATCGTGTTGAACTCGGCCTGACCGGCCGGGACCGGGCCGGGGTCGCCGGCCACCGCGCCGCGGCCGCTGGTCTTACCGTCGCCGGCGATCGTGGTGTTCGTGCCCGACGGGTCGATGCGGCGGAGGCGGGCGCCGGTCGTGTCGGTGGTCAGGTCGGCGCCTGACTGCTGGGCGACATAGACGTTGCCGAGGCTGTCGACGGCGATGCCGCGGGGCCCGTCGAGGTGGGCGGCCGTGGCCGGGCCGCCGTCGCCGGCGGAGTCGCTCGGCGGGAGGGCCGTCTTGGCGTTGGCGGCGTTCGTGGCGGCGACGGTGTCGCCGGCGACCGTCGTGATCGTCCCGTTGGTGTCGACCTTGCGGACGAGGTTGTTGCCGCTGTCGGAGATGTAGAGGTCCCCGGCGCTGTCGACGGCTACGCCCTCGGGCGTGTTGAGCTGGGCGTCCGTCGCCCGGCCGCCGTCACCGCCGTAGGTCTTCGACTGGCTGGTCCCGGCCACGGTCACGATCTGCGGGATCGGGTCGCTGACGTCGACCTTGCGGATCGTGCTCTTGCCGTAGTCGGTGATGTAGAGCCAGTCCACGCCGTTCTGGTTGATCAGGAACAGCTGCTTGGGCGTGTCGATGTTGGACTGCAGCGCCGGACCGTC
>JAICYE010000166.1 GCA_025934385.1 Acidimicrobiia bacterium
CCCGCCAGCGCCGGAACCGCGACCGCGGCGTGCTCCACGAGCGGGCCGGGCAGCGCCGCCCGTCCGCATTCCTCGAGGATCAGGACCAGGTCGACGTCGGTCAGGCCGAGGCCGCCGGCCGACTCCGGCGCCAGTATGCCGAGCACGCCCATCTCCGCCAGGTGCGACCACGTCGCCGCGTCCCACCCGAGCGGCCCGTCCCACGCCGCCCGGAGGCTGTCGGGCCCGGCCACCTTGGCCACCAGGTCCCGCACCGCATCCCCGAAGGCCAGCTGGTCATCGTTGAAGCCGAAGTGCACCGCGCCGGCCCTACTTCCTCGGCAGGCCGAGCAGGCGCTCGGCGATGATGTTGCGCTGGATCTCGTTGGTGCCGGCGTAGATCGGGCCGGCCAGGGCGAACTGGAAGCCCTTCATCCAGTCGTACCGGGAACCCCCCGAACCCCGGGCGTACCGGGGACGCCCCGGGCCCGGGGGGCCGTCGAACTCGGCCTCGTCGCCCAGGAGTCGCAGCCCGGTCTCGTGGAGGCGGACGTCCATCTCCGACCAGAACACCTTGTTGAGGCTGGATTCCGGGCCCGGCCGGGCGCCGCCGGCCAGGCGGGTGACGGTCGTCCAGGTGGCCAGCTCGTAGGCCCGGGCCGCCATCCAGGCATCGGCGATCTCGCCCCGGAGCGTCGGATCGGGCCGATCGCCGTACAGGGCCACGAGGTTCTCGACGACGGCGTTGAACCGGCCGGGGCTGCGCAGCGTCAGCCCCCGCTCCGACCCGGTGGTGGCCATGGCCACCGACCAGCCCTGGTCCACCTCGCCGAGGACGTCGCGGTCGGCGACGAAGGCATCGTCGAAGAACACCTCGGCGAAGCCCTCGTCGCCGTCGAGCTTGCGGACGGGCCGCACGGTCACCCCGGGCTGGCGCAGGTCGACCAGCAGATAGGTGAGGCCACGGTGGCGCTCGGCGGTGGGATCGGTGCGGAACAGCCCGAACAGGTGGGTGCAGAAGGCGCCCCGGGTGGTCCACGTCTTCTGGCCGGTGAGCCGCCACCCGCCACCGGCTTCGTCCCGGACGGCCCGGCTGGTGAGCGAGGCCAGGTCGCTGCCGCTGTTCGGCTCCGACCAGCCCTGGCACCACAGGTCCTCGGTCGACGCCATGCGGGGGAGGAGGCGGTCCTGCTGCTCGGCCGTGCCGAACTCGAACAGGCTCGGGGCCAGGAGGAACAGCCCGTTCTGGGCCACGCGCTGGGGAAGGCCGGCCCGGAAGTACTCGTCCTCGAAGATCAGCCACTCCCACAGGCTGGCGTCGCGGCCGCCGTACCGCTCCGGCCACGACACCACCGCCCAGCCGGCGTCGAACAGCTTCCGTTCCCATGCCAGATGGACGGGCACGCCGGCGGCCGTGTCGCCCGACGGCAGCGGCAGCGGCGGCTTGTCGGCCTCCAGCCAACCCCGCACCTCGCCCCGGAACGTCTCCTCGGCCGCTGTCCAGTTGAGGTCCATCACCCGCCCGTCCCCGGGTTCGTCCGATCTTGTATCCAGGATACACATCTCGCTAAGGTCCAGGTCATGCCGATGACCAAGCCCGCCGTGCCGGCCGTCGTCGGGTGGTTCACGATCGACGACCCGCCCGTCCTCCTCGGCTCCCGCTGCTCGTCCTGCGGCGTCGTGGCCTTCCCGCCCCGCCGGGCCGGCTGCCCGAACCCGCCCTGTCGCAGCACCGAGACGACGGCGGTGCCGTTGGCCCGCACCGGCCGGGTGTGGTCGTTCACCGATGCGCGGTACCAGCCGCCGCCGCCCTACGTCAGCCCGTCCGACCCCTACCGGCCGTTCGTACTGGCCGCGGTGGAGCTCGACGCCGACGGGCTGATCGTGCTGGGCCAGATGGTCGAGGGTTGCACGGTCGACGACGTCCGGGTCGGCCTGACGGTGGAGCTCGTCGTCGAGCCACTGCTGGAGACCGACGACGCGGTGCAGCTGGTGTGGAAGTGGAGGCCGGCCGCCGATGCCTGAGCGGGCGGTGGTGCTCGGCGTCGGGATGACCGCCTGGGGCAAGTGGGGCCGCCCCTTCGTCGACTACGGCGTGGCCGCCGCCCGGGAAGCCCTCGACGACGCCGGGGTCGAGTGGCCCGACGTCGACCTGGTGGTCGGGGGCGAGACCGTCCGCAACGGCTACGCCGGCTACGTGGCCGGCTCGGCCGTGGCCGCCGCTCTCGGGTTCAACGGCGCCAAGGTGGCCACGGTCTACGGCGCCTGCGCCTCCGGGGCCATGGCCATCGACCACGGCCGGGCCCAGATCATGGCCGGGCTGGCCGACGTCGTCCTCGTGGTCGGCGCCGACACCACGCCGAAGGGGTTCCTCGCCCCCAACGCCGGTGAGCGGCCCGACGACCCCGACTGGCTCCGCTTCCGGCTCCTCGGCGCCACCAACCCCGCCTACTTCGGGCTCTACGCCCGGCGGCGCATGCACCTCTACGGCGCCACCGAGGCCGACTTCGCCAAGGTGAAGGTGACGAACGCCCGCCACGGTGTCGACAACCCCCGGGCGCGGTACCGCAAGGAGGTGGCCGAAGAGGAGGTGCTGGCCTCGCCGGTGGTGGCCTCGCCGCTCCACCTCCTCGACATCTGCGCCACCTCCGACGGCGGCGCCGCCGTCGTGCTGTGCTCCGAGGACTACGCCGGGCGGCCGGCGGTGCGGGAGCGGCGCGCCGGTCGGCCGACCGTGCGGGTCGCCGCCGTGTCCATCGTCACGCCGGCCTTTCCCGACACCGGGCTCGGCCTGCCCGACATCGCCACCGACTCGACCGCCCTCGTCCCGCCGGCGCCCCGCTCGTTCCGGGACTCCATCGCCCACGCCGCCTACGAGGAGGCCGGCCTCGCCCCGGAGGACGTCGACGTCGCCGAGGTCTACGACCTCTCCACCGCTCTGGAGCTCGACTGGTACGAGAACCTCGGACTCTGTCCCACCGGGGATGCTGAGGATCTGATCCGGCGGGGGGCCACCGCCCTCGGCGGCGCCGCCGCCACCGTCAACCCTTCGGGCGGGCTGGCAAGCTTCGGCGAAGCGGTGCCGGCCCAGGCCATCGCCCAGGTCTGCGAGCTCGTCTGGCAGCTGCGGGGCGAGGCCACGGGCCGCCAGCGCCCCGGTGCCCGGGTCGGCATCTCGGCCAACCAGGGCCTGTTCGGCCACGGCTCGTCGGTCATCGTGACCCGATAGCGTCCGGGCCCGCGCCCGCTCACCTCACCACGCCCCATCCGGCGTTCCAGCGCTGATCCCGACCACCACCGGTCGTGCTCGAGGCCCTGGCAGGGCCCGGATCACCACCGGTCGTGCCCGGCACAGGACTTCGCCTGTGGGCAGCGGGCCGGCGGCCCCTTCGATGACGGCCAGGGCGTTGAAGGGCCGCGTGGGACAGCCCGTAGCGACGGGCGCCCCGGAGAGGAGCGCCTCGGCCGGCCGGGCACCGCGGACCGGCGTTCCTCCGCAACCGGGGGTGTTGCACGGGAACGCCGAAGCGGTCGTGGCTCCGACCGTATACCGCCGCGGTCGTGCGGAGGAGGTGCTGCTGTCGATCGGTCAGCAGGAGCTGTCCGAGGCGTACGAGTCGCCGGACAGGCCGAGCAGCTCGAGGGCCCGGTTCTCGATGTCGGCCGGGGTGAAGCCCTCCCGGGTGCGGAACCAGTTCGCCACCCAGATCGTCAGGCCGAGGACGAGCCGGGTGGTCAGCAGCGGGTCGCCGGGGGGCAGGTCGCCGGCCCGGACGGCGCCGCCCACGGTCTTGATCCACAGCGCCTCGTACTCGTCGGCCCAGCGCCGCCAGTCCCGGTAGACGGACTCGGGCAGCCCGCTGCCGTCGAAGTAGACGAAGAAGTAGTCCCGCATCTTCACCGCCGCTTCGATCTGGACGCGGATGAGGCCGACGAGCCGTTCCCGGGGCGTCGCCCCCCGGGCCCGGACGGCCCGCCGGGCGGCCCGGTCGAGCTCGCCGGTCATGCGGGTGAAGTGCAGGCCCAGCAGGTGGGCCTTGGTCGGCACGGTCCGGTACAGCGTCGCTCGGGACACGCCGAGCTCGGCGGCCGTCCGCTCGATGGTCACGGCGTCGAGCCCGCCGGCGGCGAAGAGCCGTTCCACGGCGTCGAGCACGGCGTCGGGTTCGATCGTGCGGGGCGGGCGGCCCCGCCGGCGGCTGGCCGCCGGCTCGACGTCGGAAAGTTGAGGCATGCCGTCTCATTATATGGCTACTATTTGAGACGCTAGGGATCAAAAGTGGTCGGAGGCTCGCCGATGGATGCTGCAACGCCGGCCCTTCCGTTGAGTTCGCCGGCCGAACTGCGGGCGGCGCTGGAGGAGGCGCACCTCCCGACGCTGCTCATGGCCATGGCCACGCTGAGCGGCGACGACGCCTGGCTCCGGCCGGAGTGGCGCCCGGCCGCCCCCCGGGGCGCCGAGGAGGACAACACCGGCGGCCTGCCGGCCGAGGTCCAGGCCGCCATCCGGGCCGCCGCCCACGAGCTCGTCCTGGCCTGGCGGGCGGGGAAGCCGCCGGCCGACCCCCCGCCGCCGGAGCGGCTGGTGGAGATGCTGGAGATCGCCCTCGGTCCGGGCAACACCCTGCCGCCGGCCATCGGGCCGCTCCTGGCCGAGGAGCTCGGCGTCGCCGGCCGCGATGTCGACATCCCCGACCCGCCCGCCGCCGGCGACTTCCGGGTCGTGATCGTCGGGGGAGGGTTCGCCGGGCTGTGCGCCGGCATCAAGCTGAAGCGGGCGGGCATCGCCTTCACCATTCTCGACAAGAACGACGGGATCGGCGGCACCTGGCTGGAGAACAGCTATCCCGGCTGCGGCGTCGACACCCCCAGCCACCTGTACTCGTTCTCCTTCGCCCAGCGGGCCGACTGGCCCCGGTATTTCGCCCGGCGCGACGAACTGCACCGCTACCTCGTGTCCCTGGCCGACGACTACGGGCTGCGGCCGTACCTGCGACTCGGCCGGGAGGTCGAGTCGATCGTCTGGCACGACGACCGCCAGGAGTGGGCCGTCACCGTGCGGGCCGCTGGCGGCGGCCGGGAGAGGCTGGCGGCCAACGTCGTGATCAGCGCCACCGGCTACCTCAACCGGCCGGCCTACCCCGACATCCCCGGACTGGCCGACTTCGCCGGCCCCTGCATGCATACCGCCCGCTGGCGCAACGACGTCGAGGTCGCCGGCCGGCGCGTCGCCGTCCTCGGCACCGGCGCCAGCGCCATGCAGGTCGTCCCGGCCATCGCCGGCGTCGCCGAACGGGTCATCGTCTTCCAGCGTTCGCCGCAGTGGGGGCTGCCCAATCCCAACCAGCCCCGCACGGTGAGCCCGGCGACGCAGCGGCTGATGGGCGACGTCCCCTGGTACCTCGGCTGGTACCGGCTGCGGCTGGTCTGGAACTTCGGCGACCGGCTGTTCCCGGCGCTGCAGATCGACCCCGACTGGCCCGACCCCGAGCGGGCGGTCAACGCCGTCAACGACCGCCACCGCCAGTTCCTGACCCGGTACATCCACTCGGAGCTCGGCGACCGCACCGACCTCGTCGACAAGTGCGTGCCGACCTATCCGCCCTACGGCAAGCGGCCGCTGCTCGACGCCGGCTGGTTCCGCACCGTCCGGCGCGACGACGTCGACCTCGTCACCGACCGGGTGGAGCGCATCTCGCCCCGGGGCGTCGTCGTCGAGACCGGCGAGGAGATCGCCGCCGACGTCCTCGTC
>JAICYE010000190.1 GCA_025934385.1 Acidimicrobiia bacterium
CTCGGCCTTGGTGCCGAGGTTGGCGGCGGAGGACTCGAACGCCACCACGGACGGGTTCCGGGCGGCCACCACCGGTTCATCGCTGTCACCGTTTGCAGGTTTCCCGCCGGTGGCCACGGACAGACGCTGCACCGGGCCGTTGGTGACCACATCGGCCCGCGACCGCACCAGCGGCAGCACCAGCGAACCCGCCACCAGGGCGGTGATGGCGAGCATGACGACAGGGGAGCGGGCCGCGAGCCGCACGGGCGGGAAACCTACGGCTCGCGGCCAATGCCGCACCTGCCCGATCGGGCAGGCGTGAGGGCACGGTCAGATGAGCCCCTCCCGCACCGCGTAGGCCACGGCGTGGGTGCGGTTGCGGAGGTTCAGGCGGGTGGTGAGGTCGTGGATCGTGTTCTTGATCGTGCGTTCGGAGTAGGCCAGCCGGTGGGCGATCTCGTTGGTGTCGAACCCATCGGCCACGAGGCGCAGGACCTGTACCTCCCGCTCGGTCAGCCCGGCGAAGGTCAGGCCCCGGGGGGCGAGCACCTGCCGTTGCAGCCGGCCCACGCCGTCGAGGAGCCGGCCGAGCAGGTCGGGCGGCACCGTTCCGTCGCCGGCGTCGGCCGCCTCGATGGCCGCCGCCAGCCGTTCCGGCACCGCCTCCGAGCGGCGCAGGAGGCCGCAGGCGCCCGCCTCCACCGCGCCGAGCAGCGCCCGGTCGTCGAGCCGGGTGACGACCACGACGACCCGGGCCTGGCCGCTGCGGCGCAGGTTCCGCACCGCCCGCAGGGCCGGCTCGTCGACCTCGTCGGCCACGACGATGGCCACCTCCGCCCGGTCGGCGTCCTCGCTGTCGACGACGTGGACCTCGGGACGGGCCCGGAGCTGGGCGGCGACCCCCGACCGCGAGACGGGGTCGTCGGCGTGAACGTGAACGGAGATGCGTCCTCTCACCTGCGCCTCCTTCGAGCGGGGCCTCGATCTGGGAGCCGGATGCTGACATCAGGGTTTGTACGGGCAATCAACCTGCACTCAACGGGCAGGTGGTGATGCCCCCTTGGGTGCCTTCTTCGCCCTCGGGGGCGATCCCGGCGGGCCGTATGGTCCCCCGGCATGGGCGCGACGGCGACACTTTCCAACGAGACGCTCGGGGTCGAACCCGGGGGCGAGGCGCTGTGCGCCGTCAAGGTGCGCAACAACGGCTCGGTGGTCGACGAGTTCCGCTTCACGGTGCTCGGCGACGCTGCCGGGTGGGCGGCGATCGAGCCGGCCGCGCTGTCGCTCATGCCGGGGACGGAGGGCGTCGCCGAGGTGCGGTTCCGGCCGCCCCGCTCGTCGCAGACCAAGGCCGGCGCGGTGCCGTTCGGGCTGCGGGTGGCGTCGAAGGAGGACCCGACCGGCTCGGTCGTCGAGGAGGGGACGCTCGAGGTCGGCCGGTTCGCCGACGTCTTCGCCGAGCTCGTGCCCCGCACGTCGCGCGGTCGGCGGTCGGCTCGCCACGAGCTGGCGCTCGACAACCGCGGCAACGTCCTCTGCAACGCCGAGGTGAGCGGCGCCGACGCCGACAACGCCCTCACCTTCACCTTCGACCCCCCGTCGTTCACCGCCGATCCCAACACGGCCTCGTTCGGCCACGTGCGGGTCACACCGAAGAAGAAGTTCCTCCGGGGTTCACCGAAGACGCACGTCTTCAAGATCACCGTCCGGCCCTCGGACGCCCTGCCGTTCACCGCCGACGGGTCCTTCCACCAGGAGGCCCTCATCCCCCGCTGGACCCCCAAGGCGCTGCTGGCCCTGGCCGCCCTGGCGGTGGCCTGGCTCGTCTTCTTGCGGCCGACGGTGAAGTCGGCCGCCCGGCAGGCGGTCCAGAAGCCCCTGGCCACCCAGGAGGCCAAGGTGAACCAGCTGGCGGCGGCGGTGGCTCCGGCGGTGGCGGCGGCAGGGGTCACACCGACGGCGGCGACGCCGGCCGCCCCCACCGGCCTCACCGCCCTCGGCGACCCGTTCGACCGGACCCTGACGGTCGACGCCAAACCCGATGCGACCGACACCCAGAGCTACGCGGTCGGCACCGGCCAGACGTTCTCGCTCAGCGACATCGTCCTGCAGAACCCGCTGGGCGTGACCGGCACGCTGGAGATCCGCCGGGACGACGGGGTGATCCTGCGGGAGAACCTGGCCAACTTCCGGGACCTCGACTACCACTTCGTCTCCTCCATCGTGTTCACCGAGGGGCAGTAGTTGGTGCTGTTCGTCCAGTGCGGCAGCACGGCCGGCGGGCCCGACTGCACGCCGGCGGCGTACGTCGCCGGTTTCCTCAAGAAGCCGCCGCCCGCCCACTGAGCGGGGGTGCCGAGGCCGCCCGCCCCGGAGCAGCCCTGTCCTGATCTGCGCGACATATGGCATTGCGGCCATCGTGGGGCCAACCCATACTGCGGCCCATGCCGAAAGAGGTCGTCCTGCTCGGCCATGGCGGCGCCATGGGCCTCGAGCTCATGAGCGCCTGTGAGGTGCTGGAGCTCACCAACGCCTTCCGGGCCGAGCAGGGCCGGCCACCCGCCTACCGGGTCCAGGTCATGACGCTGGACGGGGGTCCGATGCCGCTCTTCGCCGGGGTGGAGATCGCCGCCACCCGCTCGCTGCGGCGCTTCCGGGGGCCGCTCGACACGCTGATCGTCGTCGGGGGCCCGGCGGCCCCCGAGGCCAGCGGCGATGCCGGGCTGGCGGCGGCGGTGGCCAGGGCGGCGGAGCGGGCCCGGCGGGTGGTGAGCCTTTGCACCGGCGCGTTCGTCCTGGCCGCGGCCGGGCTCCTCGACGGCCGGCGGGTCACGACCCACTGGCGCTACGGCGAGGATCTGGCCGCCCGCTTCCCGGCCGTGGTGGTCGACACCGATCCGATCTTCGTTCGGGACGGGCGGATCTGGACGTCGGCGGGGATCACGGCCGCCATCGACCTGCTGCTGGCCCTGGTTGAGGACGACGAGGGCTCCGACATCGCCCGGGACGTCGCCCGCCTGCTGGTGATCTTCCTGCGCCGTACCGGCGGCCAGGCGCAGTTCAGCGCCCAGCTCAACAGCCAGCTGGCCGATCGCCATCCCATCCGGGAGCTGCAGCAGTTCATCGTCGACCATCCCGAGGCCGACCTGTCGCTCGAGGCGCTGGCCCGGCGGGTCAACACCAGCCCCCGCCACTTCACCCGCATCTTCCGGGCCGCCACCGGCCTCACGCCCGGCCGTTATGTCGAGCAGGTCCGGCTCGAGACGGCCCGCCGCCGTCTGGAGGAGACGGAGCTGTCGGTGGAGATGGTGGCCGCCGCCTGCGGGTTCGGCAGCGCCGGGAACTTCCGGCGGGTGTTCACCCGGACGATGGACGTCTCGCCGCTCGAGTACCGCCGCACCTTCGGCCCGGCCCGGCTCGACCTCGCCGTCTGACCCGACCAACCCAGGAGGCGCGATCGTGGGAACCCAGACCGTGGCCGGCGTCCGGATCCCCGACAGCCGGCTCTGCACCGAGGCCAGCACGCTGGTGGCCGAGTTGAGCCCCGACTTCGTCGAGAACCACGTCCGGCGCAGCCACGTGTTCGCCGCCCTGCTCGGCCGGTCGCTCGGCGTCGACCACGACGAGGAGCTGCTCTACCTGTCGGTGATCCTCCACGATCTCGGCGTCACCGACCGGTTCGCCACCGGCGAGCGGCTCGAGGTGGCCGGCGCCCGGGCGGCGGCCGACTTCGCCCACGACCACGGACTGACCGGCGACCGGGTGGCCACGATCTGGGATGCCGTCGCCCTCCATGCCTCGGCGGGCATCGCCGACGCCAAGGGCGGCGAGGTGGCCCTCACCCACTTCGGGGTGGCGCTCGACGTCCTCGGCCTGCGTCACGAGCTCCTTCCGTTCGGCGTCCTCGACGAGGTCGTGGCCGCCTTCCCCCGGTGCGCCTTCAAACAGTCCTTCCACGGACTCCTGGTGAAGCTGGCCGCCGGGAACCCGATGGCCTACGCCTTCACCTGGCTGCACGAACCGGTCCGGGCCGAGGTGGCCCCGCTCCCCACCTTCGACGATGCGTTCTTCGCCGCTCCGTTCGCCGAATGACACCAAGGAGGTTGTGATGCCGGCCAAGTCACCCGAGGACATCGACCCCGTCTGGATGGAGGCCTTCAACAACGGTGACGCCGACGCCGTCCTGGCGCTCTACGAGCCGGGGGCGTCGTTCGTCCTCCCGACCGGAGACGTCATCGAGGGTCTCGGCGCCATCCGCCAGGCGCTGGACGGGTTCCTGGCCATGAAGCCCCGCATCGACCTGCGGACCACGCGGGTCCTCCGGTCCGGCGACACCGCCCTCATCCACTCCGGTTGGACACTGTCGGCCACCGGCCCCGACGGCAGCCCCGTCGAGATGGCGGGGGCGGCGGCCGTCGTCGTCCGGGAGCAGCCCGATGGCACCTGGAGGTTCGTCATCGACGACCCCGGGTGGATCACCGGCTGACCGGCCGGAGGACGCTCGAGCCTGGCGGGCCCGGGCCCGGCGCCGGCCTTCGTGCATCGCCGCCACCCGGGAGCCGGGGATGGCCCGGCCCTCCTCGACGAGGTCGCCCGGGAGCGGTTGCGGCGCGGGCAGGAGCTCGGCCCACCGGTCGCGTCCGGCCAACGCCGCCGCGGCGGTGCGAACGGTGAAGGCGGACGGGTCGACGGCGTCGAGGTCGTCCCAGGCGACGGGGAACGACACCGGGACGCCGGGCCGCACCCGGGGGCTGTAGGCGGCCACCACCGTGGCTCCGCCGGCCCGGGTCGAATCGAGGAAGACCCGTCCGCCCCGGTCGTCGCGGATGAAGGCCGTGGTGGCCAGGCGCGGATCGAGGCGTTCGGCCCGGGCGGCCAGCGCCCGGGTGGCGGCGGCCACGTCGTCGATCGTGGCCTGCTCGTCGACCGGCACGAAGACGTGGACGCCCTTGGCGCCGCTGGTCTTCACCGCTCCGGCCAGGCCGGCGTCGGCCAGAGCCTGGCGGACGAGGTGGGCGGTCCGGACCGCCAGGGCGAACCCGCCGTCACCGTCGGGCGGGTCGAGGTCGAGGACGAGGTGGGTCGGCCGGTCCCACCGCTCCGTCCGGATCAGCGTCGGGTGGTACTCGACCGCCCGCTGGTTGGCGAACCACAGCAGCGTCCGCCGGTCGTTGCACAGGGCGTAGGCCACGTCGCGCTGGGAGGTCTCGGCCCAGAGAGAGATTCTCTGCACCCAGGCCGGGGCGTGCTTCGGGACGTTCTTCTGCATGAACGGCGCCTGGCCCGGCCGGGCCCGCACGACCGACAGTGGCCGGTCGGCCAGCCCGGCCAGGATCGCGTCGGCCACGGCGTCGAGGTAGTCGACCAGGTCCCGTTTGCTGGCCCCCGCACCGTCGAAGAGCGGCTGGTCGAGGTTGGTGAAAGCGACGCCGCC
>JAICYE010000183.1 GCA_025934385.1 Acidimicrobiia bacterium
AGCGCCGCTGCGAGTACGGAGGCGACCACGGCCACCACCGCGGCGGCCGCCGCCGGCAACAAGACCGATCAGACGATCGCCCGGACGGCCGCCTCGCTGGAGAACTTCGCCGTAGCGGTCTACGACAAGGCGATCACGAACGCCGCCGCCCTCAAGATCAGCGATCCGGTGGCCAAGGCCGCCGTGCTGTTCAAGAGCCAGCACGACGAGCACGCCAAGGCCTTCAACGCCGCCGCCACCCAGCTCGGCGGCCAGCCCTACACCGATCCCAACCCGACGGCAGCCAAGGCCTTCGCTGACAAGATCGCCGCCCTCAAGACGGAGCAGGACGTCCTCAACTTCGCCTTCGCCCTGGAACAGATCGCCGCCGAGACCTACCAGGGCGTCGGCATGAAGCTGTCCACCCCGATGCTGCGCCAGACGGCCATGACGGTGGGCGGCGTCGAGGCCCGCCACATGGCCATCCTGGCCCACTTCATCACCCCGCCGATGACCGTCCCAGCCGTCGCCTTCCAGCCGACCGACAAGGCAGTCGACGCCTCGTTCTACGTCTGAGCGACTCGTTCCTGATCCACGCGCACGAGGAGAGGGGAGCAGGCCCGGCTGGCCTGCTCCCCTCTCGCGTCGCCCGTTCGGGCATGCGCTTCCCGAGCCGGTGGCTCAGGAAACGTTGCTGCCGTTCCCCGGGACGTCGATCTTGAACGTGCCGTCCTTGGCCGTGACGGTGTGATTGAAGCCGTCGTTGTTGACGTCGCCGGCCAGATTGATGAGACCATCTGCCCCCTCCCCAACGGCCCCATGCCACCTGGCCGGCGACCATGCAAGGAGCGACCGCGTTGCGGCCGACCCTCCAATTGCATTCGGAGCCCGGCGACCAGATGGATGGCCCTGAAGGCGGCGGTGGCTGACTGGGGTTTAACGGCTCGAGCAGGCGGCCAGTGCCGGGGTCATGTCACTGACCGGTCCGGGCTACCGGTCTCAACCATTGGACCCAGCGGTGGACTGCTATCTCATCGTCGACCGAACCGAGCGCCATTGCCCAATGGGCGGACCTGAACCGCTTGCCCACGCCCCCCAGTTCCTCACCCAATCCAAGGACCTGTTCAAACTTTCTCTGCTACATCAAGAAAGCATGCCTCGCCGGCGGGTCTCTCAGCCCGCCGGGTAATCACCCTGCTTGCCTCTCTTTTCCCGACGCCCGCTGAATGCTGCGCGCGGCCCGCATGCTCCGCTCGAGGGACTCCATGAGATCACCAACGGCGGCCGAGGGTTCAGGTTCGTCGAGGCGTTCGAGGACCCACATGCGGGCCAACTGCGTGACACCGATGCCGGCGGCACCAGCTCTCTGGCGGAGCCGCTCAATGTCATCCGCGTCAAACCGCACGGACAGGGCACTCTTCGGTTCTCGTGCGACTCGGACCTCGGCCTGACGCAGTGCGGTCAGGTCGAACTCGCCCTCCTCGAAGGCATCAACGTCCGGGTCTTGCCGTGGAGTCATGCGTCGCCCTCCTTCAGCTGATCGTAGGTCTGCCGCTCCTTCGTCGTCAGAGGGCGGGCGGTCAGGACATAGCTCGCACCCTGTGAGGTCGGAGTGTCGAGATAGACGGCGAGACCCCGGCCGGCGGTGGTCACACCGAAAGCCGCGACCCGGCCTGGCCGACTTGGCTGGTCGAAGTCGAAGAACAGCCCCGAGCCGCCGAACACGACCTCCTCCACCTCTGGAACCGTGACGTTGTGCCGGGCGATGTGGGCGATGTTCTGGTCATCCCACAACAGCTCGGTGATCTCCACCACCGAGTAATCGTATCACAAACGTATGACAGTCTGCGCCCGGACAGTGTCGCTCGCAAGCGGTACGTACGAGCGGTCCGCCCGCGGTGTGACAACGCATGTGCCTTGTCGGGCCCGTACAGGCGATGCCGGCCGCGCGGTCCAGGTGCTGAAGGACGTCGTGGGCGTCGAGTTCGAGCTCCCGAGCTTGGGCCGCAGCCTCCGGATTGACGATGTACCTCGCCATGGGGTGATTCTGCCCTGGGAACACTCGCACTCGGGATCGATGAGTCTCGGCACCGACAGTCGTCTCAGTCCACAGGCTCCCCGGGGCCAGCGCACGAGACGAGACAGCGGAGGACACCATGACGACCACGCCCGGCAACGCCAGCCGCGACCTCCCGGGCAAGCCGCCCGTCGTCGACCTGGCCACGTGGCAGGCGGCGCGCCAGGAGCTGCTGGTCCGGGAGAAGGCGCACACCCGTGAGGGCGACGCGATCGCCGCGGCCCGGCGGCGGCTGCCGATGGTCGAGTTGGACGGCGCGGTCGAGGTCACCGGCGTTGGCGGGCCGGTCCCGTTCCTCGACCTGTTCCAGGGTCGCGACGAGCTCGTGGTCTACAAGCACATGTGGTACGACGGCGCGCCGCACCAGGGGCAGTGCGAGGGCTGCACCACCACGGCCTGGCACGTGAAGGACGCCGTCTACCTCAACGCCCGGGGCGTCTCGTTCGCCGTCCTGACCTCGGGCCGCTGGAGCGAGGTGGCACCCTACGTCGAGTTCATGGGCTACACCCAGCCCTGGTACTCGGTGCGGGGCGTGGAGGCGCCGGTCGGCGGAGACATGGGGCACATCGTCTGTTTCCTGCGCCACGGCGACCGCGTGTTCCTCACCTACTCCACGACGGGCCGGGGCAACGAACCGGTCAACGGCTCCTTGAGCCTGCTCGACATGACGCCCTACGGCCGCCGCGAGGCGTGGGAGGACTACCCCGAGGGTTGGCCCGAGGCCGCTGCGGCCGACTCGCCGGTCGGTGGGCACGGCTCGCCGATCTGCTGGTACTGGCGCTCGGACGCCGGCGGCGTCGCCACCTGGGGCCCGACCAGCCGGCCCGTGCCGCAGTGGACCCGCCCCGGAGCGACCCCCGTGGAGAGCCTCGGACGCCAGGGCCACCACTGACTCGTTTACAGTAGTCGCTATAATAGCGACTGGTGGAATCGAAGAACCCTTTCCGGTACGGCGCCCCGGTGGAGGCGGCCAGCTTCTGCGACCGGGCGGCGGAACTCGACGCCCTCACCGGGCGGATGGGCGACAGCATCCACGCCTTCGTCCTCTCGCCCCGGCGCTACGGCAAGACGTCGCTGCTGCTCGAGGCGCTGCGCCGCTTCCGCAAGGCGGGCGGGCGGGGCGGCTACGCCAACCTGCTGCTGTGCACCACCGAGGCCGAGGTGGCCGGCGTCGTCCTGACCGCGGTGGTACGGGAGGTGCTGCGGCCCGTCGGGCGGACCCGCCACACCCTGGAGGACGTCGTCCGCCACCTGCGGGCCGCCCCCACCATCGACGTGGGGCCGGACGGGAACGTGTCGATCAGCCTCCAGCCGGCGACCGGCGCCGAGCGGTGGTACGAGGTGCTGGAGGACGCCGTCGCCCTGCTGGAACGGGCCGGGGAACGGCACCCGGCGGCGCTCGTCCTCGACGAGTTCCAGCAGGTGGCCGAGATCGGGCCGAAGGGCCTCGGCGGCGCCTTCAAGGCGCTGGCCGACCAAGCCCGGGACACGAGCCTGGTGTTCGCCGGCTCCCGCCTGTCGGTGATGGAGCGCCTGACCCGGGCCCGGGGGGCACCCCTGCTCGGCATGGGCGAGACGTTCGACCTCGGCGTCGTGCCGGAGGACGAGATGAGCGCCCACCTCGTGGGCCGGGCCCGCCAGGGCGGCAAGCGGCTGGCCCGGGCCGACGCCCGGGCGCTCTACCGCCGGGCCGACGCAGTCCCCAACGACGTGCAGTGGCTGGCCCACGCCGCCTTCGAGGTCGCCGGCGACACGATCGACGAGGCGGCCATCGACGCCGGCCTCGCCTCGATCGTCCGCCGTCAGGCGGGGTTCTTCGCCGAGCGCTACGAGTCGCTGGCGCCGTCGCAGCAGCGGATCGTGCGGGAGCTGGCCCGATCCCCCCGGGAGAAGGTCTACGCCAAGGCCTTCCTCGACGCCGTGATGGTGGCCAACGCCAACGCCGTCACCACCGCCCTGCGGGCCCTGGCGGAACAGGAGATCGCCCGGCGGGACGGCCGGCGGTGGCGGCTGGCCAGCCCGTTCTTCCGGGCCTGGCTCCTCGACCGGCTCGACCCGTCGTCGACGGCCTGAGTGGCCATCGTCGTCGCCGTGCCGGGCCGTGCGGGCTCACGGCTCGTAGGCGGCGACCGAGACGATCGGCACGGCGGGCGGATGGCCGCCCAGTGACCCGGAGAACGGCAGGGCGCTGAAGGTGAAGATCCCGCCGTCCTCGGCGACCATGAGGTAGCCGTCGCCGTAGCGGACCATTCCCCGGACGGGCCGGTTGAGCTTCAGGTTGCCAAGGGAACCGCGGAACGGCGCGTCGAAGGCGAAGACGCCGCCGTCGGCGGCGACGAGCCAGTAGCCCGACCCGTCGCCGTCGGGAACGAGCGACCGGACGGGGGAGTTGAGCCGCAGGCCGCCGGTCGAACCGGCGAAGCGGGCGTCGCCGAAGGCGAAGACACCGCCGTCGGCGCCGACCATGTAGTAGCCATTGCCCGTCGGCGTGGCGACGCTGTCGAGGACGGGCCCGTTCAGCTTCCGTCCGCCGAGGTCGCCGAACGTGCGGGCCGCCCCGAACGGGAACACCCGGCCCTGGTTGGTGAAGATCCAGTACCCGGAGCCGTCGGGCACGCTCGAGATGCTGGTCGGGGTCTCGCCGGCGTGCAGCGCGCCCGGGGCGATGCCCGGCCACGAGTCGGACGAACCGGAAACCCTCACCGTCCCGTCGGCGTCGAGGACGAGGTAGCCGCCTCCGGGCAGGGCGTCGATGTCCACCGCCCGGCCCTCCCCGGCGGGCCCGTAGTCCGGAGCGGCGCCGAAGGCGTAGACGGTGCCGTCGCCCCCCAGCGCCCAGTAGCCCGGTCCGGCTCCGCCGGTCTCCGGGCCGGTGTCGCCCGGCGGACAGCCCGGACAGGAACCGGGGTCGGGGTCGGCCCCGGGCTGGGGGTCGGAGCCGGGGCGGGGCGCGATGCCGTGGCCGGCGTCGGACGGCGGCGTCGGCGGAAACGGCGGCTGCATCGCCCGACGGGCCACCAGCGTCGTCGACCGGGCGTACGGCGCGGTGAACGCCTCCCGCCAGCCGAAGGCGACCAGGCCGCCGTCGGCGCTCACGAAGGGGGCGTCGGCCGTATCGGCCGAGCCCGGCACGCCGTAGGCACCGGCATCGTCGACGATGCTGACCCGCCGGTCGAGCCCCGTGGCGAAGGAGTAGGCGAACACGTCGCTCTCGTCGGGCGCGCCGGCGTTGGGGTCGTCGTCGCCGGCGACGAGGTCGTCGGCCTCTGACGTGAAGACCACGGTCGACCCGTCCCGGCTCACGATCGGCGAGCTACTGCCGTCGTCGCCGGTGGCGTCCTCGCCGGCTGCCCGGCTGACGAGCTGCGTCGTCCCGTCCCGCCAGGCGTACACGTCATCCAGGTGGTCCTGCGGCGAGTACTGGCCAGGGGCGGGGTTGTTGACGTCATCCACCCCGTCGACGAGGTTC
>JAICYE010000295.1 GCA_025934385.1 Acidimicrobiia bacterium
GGTGCAGGCCGGGATCGACGTCAGCCCCGGCGGCCTCGCTCCGGCGGGCGAGTTCTCACCGGCGGAGCGGCGGCTGGCCCTGGAGGTCCTGTCATTCGACGGCGCCGTCCACGACACCGGGGCGGCGCTCGCCCCCCACCGGCTCTGCACCTACCTCTTCGACCTGGCCACGGCCTTCACCGACTTCTACGAGGGCTGCCCGATCCTGCGGGCCGAGACCGACGAGCAGCGCCGCTCCCGGCTGTTCCTGGCCGACCTCGCCGGCCGGGTCCTCGCCCGGGGCCTCGACCTGCTGGGGATCGCCGCCCCCGAACGGATGTAGGCGGCCGATGAACCGCCGTACCGCCGTGGCCCTCACCCTGTCCGCCCTCGGAGGCGCGCTCCTCGCCGGCTGCGCTGGCGGCGGGAGGAGCGGGCCCGTCCACAGCGTCACGGTCACCGGCACCGAGATGCGCTTCACGCCGACGGAGCTGACGCTGGCGCCGGGCCGCTACCGGTTCCACTTCGTCAATGCCGGCACCGTCTACCACTCGCTCGCCATCGTGCACGACGGGACTCCGCACGCCGCCGGTGAGGCCGAACCGGGCAAGTCCGTCGACCTCAACGTCGTCACGCTGAAGACCGGCGAGTACATGATGCAGTGCCAGGAGCCCGGGCATCTGACCGCCGGCATGAAGGGCACCCTGACGGTCCGGAAGTAGGTCTCTACGGCTCGTCGACGAACTCGTCGTCGAGCAGGTCCATGAGCAGCCCGTCGTGCCAGCGGCCGTCGGGGCCGCGCTCGTAGCGGCGCAGCACGCCGACGGGCCGGAAGCCGACCTTGGCGTAGCAGCGGATGGCCGCCTCGTTGTCGGCGGCGGGATCGATCGTCAGCCGGTGATGGCCGTGGTCCCGCAGCAGGTGGCGGCAGACGGTGCGGACGGCGTCGGTGCCGACGCCCCGGCCGTGCATGGCCGGATCGACGTAGACGTCGAGACCGGCGTGGCGGTAGTCGGGCTCGTCCTCGGCCGACCACTGGATCCAGCCGGCGATGCCGCCGTCGACCTCGATGACGTAGCCGGTCGAGCCCGGTTCGTCGATGTCGCTCCGCACCGCCGCGGCGAGGTCGTCGCCGCCCCGCCAGCGGGCGTAGACCTGGGGCGTGGCCCGGATCCGGGCCAGTTCGGCGACGTCGCTGCCGGTCGGGGGCCGCAGCCGGACGAGCCGGCCCTGGAGGACGGTCATCGCCGGGCAGGCGGGAACACGCCGCCGGAGCCCGCCGCATCGGTCCGACCCGGTACCAGCGGCGCGGCGCACGCCACCCGTGGCGCCGGCCGTTGGGCGTGCGTGGCTGCATCGGCCGCCCGTGGGCGGTGATCTACCAGCGCCGGCCGAGGACCAGCGTCGGTTCCTCGTCGTCGTCGATCGGGACGGCCGGGACGGGCAGGCTGTCGGCGATGTGGTCGGACGCCTTGCGCAGCTGCCGCCCCGAGAACAGCGCCACGGCGGCGATGGCCAGCAGCACGAGGACCCCGGCGCCCGTCCGGGGCAGCGTTCCGGCCGGCGCTCCCGGCGACTTGCGGGTGGCGGGTGCGGCGGCCTGGGTGCCGGCGGCCTTGCGGGTCTTCGGGGCGGTGGTCGTCGTCGTGGCGGTCGAGGTCGTCGGCGTGGTCAGGAGGGACGGCGGCGCCGCGCTGACCTTGGGGGTCTTCTCCCACGGCGGCCAGGGGGCCTGCCATTCGCCGCTTCCACTCGGCGGCGAGGTCGACGGCGGCGACGAGTACGACGACCGCGTCGTCGGTGTGCTGCGGTTCTGCGGTGACGGCGCCGAGGCCGCCGGCGGCGACGGGGAACGGGACAGGGCCTGGAACGCGCCCTCGCTCGCCACCGGGTAACAGGACTTGTCGCTCCACCGCGTGACCGGGCCGAACGAGCCCTGCGTCTCGAGGAAGCTCTGCCCGCAGACCGTCGTGCGGGGCGCCAGCCCGGCGGGGACGGTGTCGCTGAACGTGAAGGTGCCCTCGGCGGTGCTGAACTGCCGGTCGACCCACGTCTGGGCGGGGCCGTTGTCGACGCTCAGGCACTCCAGAAGCCGGTGGGCCCGCTGGCCGGCCACGGCGAACGTCGGCCAGTGCAGCGTCACCTGGATCGACTGGCCCGACAGAACCGGCGAACCGGCCGCCGGGTCCGTGGTCTTGTCGAGGTCGCCGACGGCCCGGTGGCCGTAGACGTCGGCACACGTCTCCGTGAAGGAGGCCGGGGCGGCGCCGGCCGGAGCGGCGAGGCCGACGGGAACGGCGCCGGCGGCTCCGATCGCCAGGGCCCCGACCACCGCCGTCCACCATCGTCGACCGCTCATCGGGCCTCCACCACAACTCCGCTCCCGTGCCAGGCTCCGCCTCGCCCGGCCCGGGCTCTTACGTTAACGCAGACCTACGGTGTTGTCACTGTGGAGCGGGTTGCCTGTCCCGGTGGCCCGTCAGGGCCGGTATTGGCCCGTTTGTGACATTCATGCCGTGATTGCACTGAATGTCAGTTTTTTGATAGGTTGGGACATGACGGTCGATCGGGTGAGCAATCTCATCGGACACCTCGAAGGGCACCGGGTGAGCGTGGCGCTGACCGACGGTTCGCGGCTCGACGACTGCGAACTCGTCTCGGCCGGCCACCACGGCGCCTCGACGCTCTGGCTCTACGTCAACGGAGGCGACCTCTTCGTGCCGGTGGCCGACGTCACCGACGCCTGGGAAGCGGCCTGATCCGGAGACGGTAGGGCGGCGCCGCTCCGGCGCGTCCGGGAGTACCCGTCCACAAATGGCATGACGGGGCCCCGGACCGTCGAGACGATCCGGGGCCCCGGCTGCGTGCCGTCAGCCCTGCGGGGCAGGCTGGGCTGCCCGTTCTCCCTAGTGACGGCCCTCGCCGTGGCGCGAGACCTGCTGGGCCTGGGGGGCGGCGGGGGGCGCTGGGTGGTCGCCGTTGGGGCCCCTCCCGTTGTCGGGGTGCCCGTCACCGTTGTGATCGCCCTTGACGTCGGCGTGGTGCTGGGCCCACTGCTGCTCGAGCTGCTCCCAGCGGGTGATCATGGCGTCGCACTGGCCGGCGACCTGGGTGGCCTGGGCGGCCCACTGCGGCTCGTTGTTGGCGGTGAAGGCCGCGGCCAGTGAGTTCCACCAGTCCTGGCAGCGCTGCACCCGGGCGGCGTGGCTGTCGTCGGGGGCCGGAACGGGCTCGGCCGGGCCGCAGGTGGTCGTCCCGGCGGCGGCGCAGACCGCGCCGGCGTTGTCGTCGACGGGAATCACCGGCGGCGTGTCGGACGGAGTGCCCGGAGCCGGGGTGCCGGGAGCCGGCGTGGCCACGGGGGCCGTGGTCGTCGTGGTCGGGCCGGCCGGCGTCGTCGGCACGGTGGTCGACGTGGTCGGAGCGGGGTCGGGCACCGGCGTCACCAGGACGGGCGGTGTCGAGTCGGGCGCCGTGGTCGTGGTCGTGGAACCGTCGGGCGCGGTGGTCGTGGTGGTGGAGCCGTCGGTCGGCGCCGGGGCGGTGGTGGTCGTGGTCGACGATTCCGGAACGGGCGCCGGTGCCGTCGCCGGGGGCGGCGAGGTGAACGGCAGCGGGATGTCGTGACCAGCGGCAAATCCGCCGGTGGCCAGCAGCACCATGGCGCTGAAGAACCGGAAGAGCAACTTCCAGGGAAAGAACATGCGGGGGACCTCCTCCTCGACCGTTCGGCCGGCAGGCTGTGCGGACAGGTGGGCCCGGTCGAAAGCGACCGCGGCCCCGGTCGCCAGGAGAATTCGGCGCCCCGCCAGGCGGCCCTGCGGCCTTGAGAGTGACTTGAATCGGACTTGAAGGCCCGAATCACTCAGCCGGAGCGTGCTCCTTGGCGGTCGAGCGCTCGGCCTTCCGGCGGATCTGGTTGTAGACCGAGGTGAGCCCCATGGCCTTGCGCATGTCGTAGACGGTCTGCTTGACCTCGGCCCTCGTCCGCTCGGTTCCCTCGACGATCAGGCGGTCGACGAGGCCGGAGTCGGCCTCGAAGCGGGCCCGCCGCACGCGCATGGGTTCGAGAAAGCGATTGATCGCCGCGGCGAGCTTCTCCTTGA
>JAICYE010000228.1 GCA_025934385.1 Acidimicrobiia bacterium
AGCTGCGCCACGCCTTCTCGATGTCGAGGGCCGACATCGACGACATCGACCGCGGCCGGCCCGACCCCGACCTCGCCATGGTCATCGAGGCGGCCAAGCGGGCCGCCCTGGCCGAGGACCACATCGTCTTCAACGGCTTCAAGGAAGCCCACATCACCGGCATCGCCGAGGCCTCACCCCATCGCGGCATCGAGATCGGCGACGACTACGCCGGCTACCCGAAGCTGGTGGCCCAGGCGGTCTCGACGCTGCGGGAGGGCGGCATCGACGGCCCCTACGCCGCGGTGCTGGGGCCGCGCTGCTGGACGGGCGTCATCGAGACCACCGAGTACGGCGGCTATCCCGTCCTCGAGCACCTCCGGCTGATCCTCGGCGGGCCGGTCCTGTGGGGCCCGGCCGTCGACGGCGCCATCGTCCTGTCGATCCGGGGCGACGACTTCCAGCTGAGCTGCGGGGAGGACATGGCCCTCGGCTACATCACCCACCGGTCGGACTCGGTGGAGCTGTTCCTCGAGGAGAGCATCGGGTTCCGGGTGCTCACCCCCGAGGCGGCGGTGGCGCTGCGCCACCTCGGCTAGCCCGAGCCCGGCCGCACCGTCTTGGCCAGGTACTTGAAGGCGCTCTCCGCCGACGACGACGAGGTCAGCGTCCAGTTGTACTTCTTCTTCACGTCGAAGTAGACGACGGCCTTGACGTCGGTCATCTGCGTCTTCAGCACAGTGGCGGCGTCCTTCAGCCACTGGGCCTTCTCACCCGGTTTGCGTTCCTGCACACCGAATTCGCCGATCATGAGCGGCTTGCCCCGGGCGGAGGCCCAGTCGTAGAAGGGCTGAAACGTCCACTGGAAGGAGCGCCACTCGTCGCCCTTCCGGCCCGGCGCCCAGTTGTAGCCGTCGGCGCAGATCCAGTCGACATAGGCGTCGCCGGGATAGAACTTCTGGGCTGCGCCGGTGTTGAAGCCCCAGGCGTCGGGGCACCACACCCAGGAGACGTTGGTGACGCCGGCCCGCTCGAAGATGTTGTGGATCCGCTTCCAGGCGGCGATGAACGAGGCCGGTGAGCCGGCGATGTGCTTGTTGCGGTTGCCGTCCATCTCCCAGAACCATTCCAGGAGAATGGGATAGCCGGCCGCCTTCATGGCGGCGGCCCGCTGTTTGATCAGTCCGTCGTAGCGGCCGGAGTTGATCGCTGCAGTCGACGCGGGGGCCCAGGAGACGAACGGGATGCGCCCGTTGGCGTTGTCCCATGCCTCCCGCCAGCCCGGGAAGGTCGAGCTCCAGGCCTCGTAGATGTGGTCGAGGTCCTCCGGCTGGCCGAGCAGCGACTCGAGGTTGAGGACCCGGTTCTGCTTGGCGGCCTGCGAGCCGCTCATGTCCTGATAGGTGCCGACCCACGTGCCCTGTTTCGGCGGAACGACGTTGTCCGCGCCGTTGTTCTTGGGCTTGGTGGCGGCGATGGCGACGGGAGCGAGGGTGGCACCGGCGAGGAGGCCGGCGAGAGTGAGCACCATCATGGGGCGGCGCAGGCGAGCGCGCCGTTTCGACTGGGTTGGCATCGTTTCTCCGGGGGGAGTCTCGTCCCGGCCGCCCCAGCCGAGTAATAGTTTTCTTCGGGAACGCACTGAAAGTTCAACGACGGGCGGTTGCTTCCTGCCTGTTCCGCTCTACGTCACACAATCGAAAACGCTGAGAAACCCGTTGTACGGTCAGGCGAGTCGGTTGGTGCGGTCGCCCCAGTAGCGATCCCGCAGCACCCGCTTATAGAGCTTGCCGGTCGGCAGCCGGGGGAGCTGTGCATCGAAATCGACCGTCTTCGGACACTTGTAATGTGTCAGGCCTTCCCGGCAGAAATCGATCAATTCGGCAGCCAGCTCCGGTGATCCCTCGGCGCCGGCCACGAGCTGCACGACCGCCTTCACCTCTTCGCCCATGTCGGGGTTGGGGACGCCGATGACGGCCACGTCGTCGACCAGCGGGTGCATGACGAGCACGTCCTCGATCTCCCGGGGGTAGATGTTCACGCCGCCGGAGATGATCATGAACGTCGCCCGGTCGGTGAGGTACAGGTAGCCCTCGGTGTCGACGTACCCGACGTCGCCCAGCGCCGTCCAGTTCGGCCGGCCGGGGTGGCGGGAGGACTGCGTCTGCTCCTCGTCCTTGTGGTAGTGGAACGGCGCCACGTCCTGCTCGAAGTAGATGAGCCCCGGCTCGCCGGGAGCCAGCTCGTTGCCCTCCTCGTCGCAGATGTGCAGCGTGCCGAGCACCGCCCGCCCGACGGTGCCGGGATGGGCCAGCCACTCCTGCGGGCCGACGTAGGTCAGCCCGTTCAGCTCCGAGCCGCCGTAGTACTCGTAGATGATCGGGCCCCACCACTCGAACATCGCCTCCTTGACCGGGCGGGGGCAGGGG
Source organism: Acidimicrobiia bacterium (assembly GCA_025934385.1). Next base: position 2,409 of record JAICYE010000228.1, read on the forward strand.
GCGGCGGCGTGGATGGCCACCTTGTGGGCCGACAGGTCGAAGCGGGCCCGGTCCTCCTCGGGGAGCTTGAGCATCCGGGAGAACATCGTCGGCACCCACTGGCTGTGGGTGCAGCGGTGCCGCTCCAGCGCCGCCAGCGCCTCGAGCGGGTCGAAGTGGGCCATGAGCACGACCGTGCCGCCGAGCGAGGTGGTGGCCAGGCAGAAGCCGAGCGGGGCGGCGTGGTAGATCGGGGCGGGGGAGAGGTACACGCTCTCGCTGTTGATGCCGAACAGCGCGCCGACCCCGGAGAGCGCCCCGACACCCTCGTTGATCTTGCGGGCCGGCTGGGGCCGGACGACACCCTTCGGCCGCCCGGTCGTCCCCGAGCTGTAGAGCATCAGCTGGCCGAGCGGCTCGTCGTCGAGCGGGCCGGCCGGCACGCCGACCAGGGCGTCCTCGTAGGAGTCGTAGCCGTCGACGAGGCCACCGACCGAGAGGCGCAGCTTGGCGCCCGGCACGAGGTCGACGAGCTCGGCGGCCACCGGCGCCAGCGCCCGGGAGACGACGAGGGCCCGGGCGTCGCAGTCGTTGACGATGTAGGCCGCCTCGGCCGCCGTCAGGTAGCGGTTCACCGGCGTGACCCGCAAGCCCGATCGCAGCGCCGCCCACACCACCTCGAGGAAGCGGAGCTGGTTCTCCATGAACAGCGCCACACCGTCACCGGGCCGGAGACCGGCGTCGTGCCACAGCCGGGCCAGGCGGGTCGAGCGCTCGTCGAGCTCGCCGTGGGTGAGGACGTCGTCGGTGCCGGCCATGACGACCGCCGGCTTGTCGGGGGTGACCTGGGCCCAGTGTCCGGGATACATGGCCGCCGATGGTAGCGGCCACCCCCTGAGATCTACCCCGGGATGAACGAGCTTCCGGACCCCGCCGTTGCCGGACGGGCGACCCGCCGCGCCCACTCGCGCCGCTCGCCCGAGGCCAGCTTGCGCCACAGCGCCCAGTAGCTCGGGTACTCCAGATCGGGCACGACCCATCCGGAGCGCACGAGCTCCTCGTGGAAGGCGGGGAGGTTCCGGAAGGGGACGGCGATGTCGACGTGGTGGGCCAGGTGCCAGCCGGTGTTGTACGGCACCATGAGGAACCGGGCCAGCCGCCGCTGGCGGACGTGGTGGGTGGTGAGCCGGCGATCGTCGCTGCGGGCCATGCCGCCGTGTTCGGCGATGGCCCGGAGCCGGTTCGACGCCTTCCACAGGCTCATCCACGGCGCCAGCCAGCACAGCGGGTACAGCAGCGGCCGGCCCCAGGCGACGGCGGCGGCGAACAGCACCAGCTGGACGGCGATCACCTGCCGGGCCTCGGTCCGGCCGGGGCTGGCCTCGGCCCTGGTCGCCGCCCGCCCGAGGGCGCGGAGGTTCTTGTAGCCGGAGACGAAGAAGAGGTCGCGGGTCAGCTTGCGGCGCAGCGAGTCGGGGGGGATCGGGTAGCCGGCGTAGAGCCCGGCGTCGGGCTCCTCGGGCCCCATCTCGTCGCGGTGGTGGGCCATGTGGGCCCGGCGGTAGCTGAGGGTGCCCTGGAGGGCCGGGTAGCCGAGCAGCCACCGGCCGACCTGGTCGTTCCACCACTTGCGGGAGAACAGCAGCCGGTGGGCCGATTCGTGGCCCAGGATGTTGAGCTGGCAGTGGCCCCGGCCCATGACCAGGAAGGCGGTGAGGTAGGCCCACCACCGGTTGACCACGCCGGCGGCGATGACGACGCCGACGGTCTGCAGCAGGGCGCTCACCACGGTGACGGCGTTGCGGAGGTCGGGGATGTCCCGGTAGCGGCTCCGCAGGTCGGGCCGGGCGACGCCCTTGGCGTTGAGCCGCTCCGTGGGGAGGACCGCCGGGAGCAGCTCCGCAGCGGGCAGCATGGTGCGCGCCGGGGGCGGCAGGTGAGACTCCCGGGTAGAGGCCATGCCGGTGATATTACAGAATTAGATCAGGCGATGCAAGAACGTAATACGACCCATCCGGAGATCCTCGCCGCCCTCGGGCTGCGGCCGCTGTCGGCCCGGTCGGTGGTGGCGTCCGTGCTGCTCGGCACCCACCCGCCCCGGCTGTCCACGGCGGCGCTGGTCGAGCTGTGCGGCCGGTTCGGGATCAGCGGCGGCGCGACCCGGGTGGCGCTCTCCCGGATGGTGGCGGCGGGGGAACTGGCCGCCGACGACGGCCACTACCGGCTGGTGGGGGAGGCGCTGCTCTCCCGCCAGCGGGCCCAGGACGTCGGCCTCGAGCCGCCGACCGGTCCCTGGACCGGCGCCTGGCGCATGGCCGTCGTCGTCAGCCCCGGCCGGGCGGCGGCCGAGCGCGTCGAGCTCCGCCGGGCCTTCGCCGACGCCCGCTTCGCCGAATGGCGGGAGGGGGTGTGGCTCCGCCCCGACAACCTCGGCCCGCCAACCACGACGCTCCTCAACGAGGCGCCCGTCCGATGGCTGACGGCCGATCCCGACGGCGACCCGAACGCCCTGGCCGGCGAGTTGTGGGACCTGCCCGCCTGGGTCGCCCG
>JAICYE010000556.1 GCA_025934385.1 Acidimicrobiia bacterium
CTCGCCGGCCACCGCCTGGAGTTCGGCGCTCAACAGCACCAGGTCGGCCCGCATCTCGGCGGCGAGGTCCACGATGGCGTCGGCCCGGGAGTCCGCCTGGCGGATGATGCGCCGGGGCCGGACGCCGAAGCGGCGGGCAAGGTCCATCGCTTCGGCGACGATGCCCTCGGCCATGGTGGTCCGCGACCGCGTCCGGGTGGCCAGCCGCCGCCGGGCCGTCGGGCCGGCCAGCGCCGGCTCGCCGTTGGACGGGGAGCTGGTGCCGACCACATGGGCCACGACGACGTCGGCGCCGGACTCGGCGGCCATGCTGAAGGCGACCTCCTGCGCCGCCCGGTTGGGAACCGTGGCCACCACCGGGAGGAGCACCCGGTCGAACCCGGTGACCGTCTGCAGCCGGCTGTGCCGGCCGTCCCAGACGATGACGGCCGGCAGCGTCGTGCGGGCCAGCAACGCCTCGGCCAGCGGCGTCAACAGGGAGCCGTCGGCCCGTTCTTCGGACGCCCCGAGGGCGAGAGCGCCGAACCCGAGACCCATGTGGCGCACGAGCTCGTCGATCGGGTCGGACACGTCGAGGTGCTCCAGCTCGACGGGCCGGTTCCGGAACACCTCGGCCACGCCGGCCGCCCGTCCGACGCCTTCGGGGTCGAGGGAGACCACGGCCGCCTCGGAGCCGGCCGGCCAGGCGAGGTCGACGACCTTGGCCGCCAGCTTCGAGCCGTCGCCCCGCCGGACGGGGATGAGCGTCCGCTGCGGCCGGATGAGCACGTTCTCCCGCAGCGACTCCTCCCGCTCCAGGCGGGCCTGCTCCTCCGGAGTTCCCGCCCAGGCCCGGGCCAACCGGCGGAGCAGCGGCGGCGCCGCCACCGACGTGGTGATGGCGATCATCACGACCACCGTGTACATCCGGGGGTTGAGGACGCCGAGCGAGACCCCGACCGTGGCGACGACGATCTCGAGGGCGCCACGGGCGTTGAGGCCGAGGCCGAGCGCCAGACCCTCCCGCCGGGGCAGGCGGGCGAGCCGGCCGCCGATGTAGGCACCGCCGAGCTTCCCGACGCTGGCCACGCCGATCAGCACCACCGCCCAGGCGAGGACGTCGGGCCGGGTCAGCAGGCGGAGGTCCACCCGCAACCCCGCCGAGGCGAAGAACAGGGGCGCCAGCACCGTGAGCGTGGCCGTCTCGAGGTGGGCGACGACCCGGGAGTCCTGGAACTTCGACCGGCCGAGCACGATGCCGGCCACGAACGCCCCGAGCACGGCTTCGACGCCGATTGCCTGGGTCAGCGCACCAGCGGCGAAGCCGACGACGACGGTGACCGTGAACGCCCCCGAGACCCCGCCGCCCCGGGCCCGCACGGTGCGGAGCAGCCGGTCGACGCTCCGCTGGCCGACGGTCAGGCTGGCGACCAGGAAGGCACCCATCCCGGCGACGGTGAGGGCCAGCGGGCCGAGCCGGACGGCGCCGTGGCGGGCCAGTCCGGCGATGGCACCGAGCAGCAGCCAACCGACGACGTCGTTGGCCATACCGGCCGCCAGCGTGAGCTGGCCGAAGTTGCGCCGGGTGAGCTGGAGTTCGGAGAGGACCTTGGCGATCACCGGCAACGACGAGATCGACAGGGCGGTGGCGACGAACAGTGCGAATACGGTCCGGTTGCTGTGGGTGGCGACGAACGAGCCGGGGACGGCGAGCCCGGCGGCCAGACCCAGAGCGAAGGGCAGGATGATGCTGGCGGCGGCCACCGTGGCCGCCGCCCGGCCGAACTGGCGGATGAGCGTCAGGTCCGTCTCGAATCCGGTGAGGACCAGCAGCAGGACGATCCCCAGCCACCCCACCACCTGCAGCAGCCCGCCCTGAACCGGATC
>JAICYE010000067.1 GCA_025934385.1 Acidimicrobiia bacterium
CGCCCGCCGCGCCCCAGTCCCCCCGCGCGCCGCACCGCCTCGTCCACGCCCTCACCCACCCCCGCCCCAACCACCGCGACCAGTGCGTCGAGGCCTGCCCGTCCGAGGCCATCACCGAGACGAAGCTGTTCGAGTTCTCGTTCACCAACCGGCGCGACGCCATCTACACCAAGGCCGAACTGCTGGTCGACGACGACGGCCGGGCCCGGCGGATGCCGTGGGAGCACTGGGTCGGCGACGAGGACGAGCGGTCCAGCGCCTGGGTGCGGGCCACCGCCCCCAACGGCGAGGACGCCTACGAGGGACGGGTCGCCTGGTCGCCGGAGCTCGGCTTCGGGCTGCGGCCGCCGGAGGGGCCCGCCCCCGCCGGCGAGGGCGGGGACGCCGGCGCCCGGGCGTACCCGGCCGGGACGTCGAACCCCGCCCCCATGGAACGGGTCGGCCGCCGGGACAAGGCGAAGCGGGGCGAGCGCTGATGGAGTGGGCGGTCTTCATCGTCTTCGCCGTGGCCGCCATCGGCGGCGCGGGAGGGGTCGTGCTGGCCCGCAAGCCGGTGCACGCCGCCCTCTCGCTGGTGCTGACGCTGTTCTCCGTGGCGGTGTTCTTCGTGCTCGAGGGAGCGCAGTTCCTGGCCGCCGTCCAGGTGATCGTCTACGCCGGCGCCATCGTCATCCTGTTCCTGTTCGTGATCATGCTGCTCGGCATCGACCAGGAGGACGTGCTCGACGAACCCCTGCGGGGGCAACGGCCGGTGGCCATCGTCGTCGGCGTGGCCCTGTTCGCCGGGCTGCTGCTGGTGGCCCGGATCCTGCAGCCGACCGGGGCACCGTCGGCGCGGGGGTCGCTGACCCAGGGCGACGTCCCCAACGTCGAGCGGCTGGCCCGCAGCCTGTTCACCGATTTCCTGTGGCCGTTCGAGATCACCTCGGCGCTGCTGGTGATCGCCGTGGTGGGGGCCATCGTCCTCGCCCGGCGGGGTGGGCCCGGCACGACCCTCGACGAGGAGCCGGAGATGGACATCGCGCCGGGCGACCCGCGGCACGTGGGCGGCGGCACCGACGAGGGCCCCCAGGGTGTTCTGGAGCATGAGCAATGAACGTTCCGGGCGCGTGGTACCTGGCCCTGGCCGCCATCATCTTCTGCATCGGGGCCGTCGGCCTGCTCGTCCGGCGCAACGCCCTGGTCATGTTCATGTGCGTCGAGTTGATGCTCAACGCCGTGAACCTGACCTTCGTCACCTTCGCCCGGATGCTCGACGACATCGGGGGGCAGGTGTTCGTGTTCTTCACCCTGGTGGTGGCGGCGGCCGAGGTCGTGATCGGCCTGGCCCTGATCGTGTCGATCTTCCGCCGCCGCCAGGGCGCCACCGCCGACGACATCAGCCTGTTGCGGGGCTAGGAGGACCATGGACGCCGTCCGCCTCGCCTGGCTGATCCCCGCCTTCCCCCTGGCCGGGGTGGTCATCCTCTACCTCGGCCGGCGATTGCTGAAGGAGCCGCTGTCGGGCTGGATCGCCACGCTGATGATGGTCGGCGCCTTCGTCATCTCGGTCGTCGTCTTCTCCGGGCTGCACTCGCTCGGCGAGGAGAACCGCCAGGTCGCGCTCAAAGGCGTCGAGTGGATCAGGGCTGGCGGCTTCTCCGTCCGCTTCGGGCTCCTCGTCGACCCGCTGTCGGTGACGATGGTGCTGTTCGTGACCGGCGTCGGGGCCCTCATCCACCTGTACTCGATCGGCTACATGCACGGCCAGGAGCGCTTCACCCGCTTCTTCACCTACCTGAACCTGTTCGCCTTCGCCATGCTCGTGCTGGTCCTCGCCGGGAACTACGTGCTGCTGTTCCTCGGCTGGGAGGGCGTGGGGCTGTGCTCCTACCTGCTCGTGTCGTTCTGGTTCGAGCGGCCGAGCGCGGCCCGGGCGGGCAAGAAGGCCTTCGTCACCAGCCGGGTCGGCGACTTCGGCTTCATGCTGGCCATGTTCCTGATCTTCTCCCACCTCGGGACGCTCGACCTGCTCTCGGCGCTGTCGAGTGCCCCGCACCTGTCGCGGGGGACGGCCACCGCCGTGGCCCTGCTCCTCTACCTCGGCGCCGCCGGCAAGAGCGCCCAGGGCCCCCTGTTCATCTGGCTCCCCGATGCCATGGAGGGCCCCACCCCGGTGTCGGCCCTCATCCATGCCGCCACCATGGTCACGGCCGGCGTGTACCTGCTGGTGCGGTCACACCCGTTCCTGGAGCATGGCCCGGCGGCCGGTGACGTCGTGGCCTGGGTCGGGGCCCTCACCGCGCTGGTGGCGGCCACGATCGCCATGGTCAACTTCGACATCAAGCGCGTGCTGGCCTACTCCACCATCAGCCAGCTCGGCTACATGTTCCTGGCCGTCGGCGTCGGCGCCTACACCGCGGCGATCTTCCACATGGTTACGCATGCATTCTTCAAGGCGCTGCTGTTCCTCGGGGCCGGCTCGGTGATGCACGGCATGGACGGCGAACAGGACATGCGGCTCATGGGCGGCCTCCGGAAGTTCATGCCGATCACGGCCATGACCTTCGTCGTCGCCTGGCTGGCGATCGCCGGCATCGTGCCCTTCGCCGGCTTCTGGTCGAAGGACGAGATCCTGGCCGCCACCTGGGTCGGGGGAGCGGGGGTCAGCGCCCACTACTTCCTCTGGTTCATCGGAGCGCTCACCGCCCTGCTCACCGCCTTCTACATGACCCGAGAGGTCTGGCTGGTCTTCTACGGCGACGAGCGGTGGCGGGAGAAGCTGCACCACGAGCCGCACGAGTCATCCAAGGTGATGACGATTCCGCTGGTGGCGCTGGCCGTGCTGAGCCTCGTCGGCGGGGTGCTCAACCTGCCGAAGGAAGGGTTCAAGAACCTCACCGAGTGGCTGCACGCCGCCGTGCCCGTGAAGCCGCTCGAGGTCCACTCGTTCGGTCAGGGCTTCATGCTGTCGACCATCGCCGTCATCCTCGGCGTGATCGGGATCCTGGTCGCCGTTCGCATCTACAACCGGGGCCTGCGCAAGGGCGAGGACCCGGCGCTGGTCCGGCTTGGCGGGCTGGGACGGTTCTTCGACCGGGGCTGGGGCATCGACCCGGCGGTGTCGTGGTTCATGGACCGGCCCGGCCGGGCCGTGGCCGACGTCCTCGCCCGGCCCGTCGACCAGGGCGTCATCGACGGTGCCGTGAACGGCGTGGCGGCGGTCTTCGCCGGCCTGGCCCGGGTGGTCCGCAAGGTGCAGACGGGGTTCGTTCGCAACTACGCCCTCACGCTGCTGTCGGGCGCCACGGTGGTGCTCTTCATATTCCTCATCCGGGGGACCGTCTGATGGCCTTCCCCTACGGCACCACGCTGCTGGTCGTCCCCGCCGCCGGGGCGGCCGTCAGCGCCGCCATCCCCGCCCGCCGGGAGAACGCCGTGCGGGCCGTGGCGCTGGCCTTCTCCCTGGTCACGCTGGGCCTGGCCGTCGCCCTGCTGGTCGCCTTCGACAAGGGGGTGGCGGGCTACCAGTTCGTGGAGTCGAAGTCGTGGATCGGCGCCCTCGGCGTCCACTACCTCATGGGCGTCGACGGCATCAGCCTGTTCATGGTCGTGCTGAGCGGGCTGCTGTTCCCGATCGCCCTGCTGGCCTCGCCCCGCGTCGCCGAGCGGGTCAATGCCTACTTCGCCCTCATGCTGGCCCTCGAGGCGGCCCTGATGGGCATCTTCCTGTCGGTCGACCTCTTCCTGTTTTTCGTTTTCTGGGAGGCGATGCTCGTCCCGATGTATTTCATCATCGGGATCTGGGGCCACGACCGGCGGATCTATGCCGCCCTCAAGTTCTTCATCTACACCGCCGCCGGTTCGGCGCTGCTGCTGATCGGGATCCTGGCGCTGGCCTTCCTCCACGCCAATGCTCCTGGCGCCCACCTGACCTTCGACCTGCGGACGCTGTCCGACTGGAAGGGCCTCAACCCCAACACCGCCCGCTGGCTGTTCCTGGCCTTCGGGGCCAGCTTCGCCATCAAGGTCCCCCTGTTCCCGCTCCACACCTGGCTGCCCGACGCCCACGTCGAGGCGCCGACGGCCGGGTCGGTGCTGCTGGCCGGGCTGCTCCTCAAGCTCGGGGTCTACGGGTTCCTGCGCTTCTCGCTCACGCTGTTCCCCCAGGCGTCGGTGGACTTCGCCCCGCTCCTGCTCACGCTGGCCACCATCGGCATCCTCTACGGCGCCATCGTGGCGGCCATCCAGCGCGACCTGAAGAAGGTGGTGGCGTATTCGTCGGTGGCCCACCTCGGCTTCGCCGTCCTCGGTATCTTCGCCCTCACCACGGTCGGCGTCGAGGGCGGCCTGTTCACCATGGTGAGCCACGGCCTGACCACCGGCGCCCTGTTCCTCCTCGTCGGGATCCTCTACGACCGCCGCCACACCCGACAGATGGACGCCTTCGGCGGCGTGTGGAAGTCGGCGCCGAAGCTGGGGGGGATCTTCCTGGCCATCACCTTCGCCTCGATCGGCCTGCCCGGCCTGTCCGGCTTCGTCGGCGAGTTCCTATCGCTGATCGGGACGTTCGTCGTGCACCGGCCCTACGCCATCCTCGGCGCCGCCGGCGTGATCCTGGCCGCCGTCTACATGCTGTGGAGCTTCCAGCGCGTCTTCACCGGTGAACCCACCGGGGAGAACGCCACCTTCCGGGACCTCAGCCGGCTCGAGCTCACGACCCTGCTCCCGCTGCTCGGTCTGAGCCTGTTCCTCGGCCTCTACCCCAAGCCGCTGCTGGAGCGCGTCGAGCCGTCGGTCAAGGCGCTCATCACCCACGTCGAGTCCCGCAGCAACTACCACCAACCCCGGGTCGCCGACCTCGGCCCCAAGGCCGTGGCGGCGTCGAACGGAAACGGCGGCGGCCGGTGATCGAGGTCCTGACCGTGCTCGGCCAGACGGGAAACCCGGCCGACACGCGCATCCCGATCCCCAAGGTCGACTGGCTGGCCGTCGGGCCGGAGATCGCCCTCATCGCCGCCGCCACGGTCCTGGTGCTGATGGCGGCGCTCAACCGGGGCCGGCGTGACCTGTCGGGTACGTATCTCGACGTCGGCCTGGCCGGCGTGGCCGCCGCCGGCCTCGTCAGCTGGCGGCTGTGGACGGTGGTCGTCCACACCGGCAACCCCTACGAGGCGCTGTCGGGGATGGTGGCCGTCGACGGGTTCTCGGTCTTCGCCCGGGTGGTGATCCTGGCCGCCACCGCTCTCGGCCTGCTGGTGGCCCAGGGCTATCTGCGCCGGGAGCAGGTCGAGGGGCCCGAGTACCACGCCCTGCTGCTGCTGTCGGCGTCGGGCATGCTGTTGATGACGGCGGCCAACGATCTCATCGTGGTGTTCCTGGCCCTCGAGATCCTCTCGATCGCCCTCTACGTGCTGTCGGCCTTCGACCGGTCGCGGCTGGAGTCGGGCGAGGCCGGCCTCAAGTACTTCATCCTCGGCGCCTTCTCGTCGGCCGTGCTGCTCTACGGCGTGGCCATGGTCTACGGCGCCACCGGCACGACGTCGCTGTCGGGAATCGCCGGCTTCCTGGCCGCCAACACGCTGTTCTCGTCCGGGCTGCTGCTGGCCGGCTTCGCCCTGATCCTCGTGGGCCTCGGGTTCAAGGTGGCCGCCGTCCCGTTCCACATGTGGACGCCCGACGTCTACCAGGGGGCGCCGACACCGGTGACCGGCTTCATGGCCGCCGGCGCCAAGGCGGCCGGCTTCGCCGCCCTGCTGCGGGTCTTCGTCGGCGGCTTCGGCGCCTACTCGGTGGACTGGCGGCCGCTGGTGTTCATCCTGGCCGTGGCCACGCTGCTGGTCGGCAGCATCGTCGCCCTGGTGCAGCAGGACGTGAAGCGCATGCTGGCCTACTCCTCGATCAACCACGCCGGCTACGTCCTCATCGGCGTGCAGGCCGCCACCAGGAGCGGCGTCTCGTCGGCGCTGTTCTACCTGCTGACCTACACGTTCATGGTCGTCGGCTCCTTCGCCGTGGTGACCGTCGTCGGCCGGAAGGGCGACCGCCACCACAGCTTCGACGACTACCGGGGGCTCGGCGCCCGGGCGCCGCTCCTGGCCGGGGCGATGACCTTCCTGCTCCTGGGCCAGGCCGGCATCCCGCTCACGTCGGGGTTCGTGGCCAAGTTCACGGTCTTCGCCGCCAGCGTCGACGCCCGGGAGTACGGCCTGGTGCTGGTCGGGGTCATCACCACGGTCATCGCCGCCTTCTTCTACCTGCGGGTCATCGTCGTGATGTACATGTCGGGGCCGGCGGCGGCCGTCGAGCCGGCGGGGGCCGACGGGTCGGTGCGCCTCTTCGCCCTCGATCCGGCCACCGGCCTGGCCCTCGGCGTCGCCGTCCTTGCCACGGTCGTCATGGGGGTGCTGCCCGGTGCCTTCATCGACTTCGCCCGCCACGCCACGCTGCTCTTCTGACGGGTCTCCGTCGTCTACTGTCGGGGTCGTGCGTGGGGTATGGCTGGCGGTGCTGCTCGTCGGGTGCCTCGTGGCGCCCGCCGCCCGGGCCGACGACGCCGGCACGCCCTGCTCCTTCGACGTCGACGTCAGCCTCTCGCCCGGCCTGTCCCGCTCCCCGAGCAGCGGGACGTTCGGCTCCCGGGGCGAGTCGGGCACGCTCGACTGCCAGGGGGACGTCGGCGGCCAGCCGGCCAGCGGCCGGGGCACGTTCGGCGCCGAGGGCCGCTACGGGACGTCCGGCGGCGACAGCTGCCAGTCCAAGGAAGGCCGGGGTGACGGCACGGCCCACCTCACGGTCCCGGTCGAGGGCGGCACCCGGCACGTCGACGACCCCTTCACGCTCACTTACCGGGTCGACGGCCGCAGCGTCGTCGGCGAGATCACCGGTCAGCGCTTCAGCGGCACGTTCGACGTCACGAAGGCCAACGGCGACTGCCTGTGGCGCCCCGTCACGCAGATCCACATCAGGGGCCGGGGCCACCTCCGCGACGACGACCCGGGCGCGGTGCCGTTCACGGGCTGACGCCGGCCCGCGCCGACCGGCAGCCCGCGTCGCCGGATCCGCCGCCCCGCCCAGACGGCGGCCAACAACAGCCACTGGAGGATGATCACGCCGCCGGCCATGCCTCCGGGCGGCACCACCGCCGGCAGCACCCCGTCCCGCACGAGGGCCGGCCGCGGTCCGGACATGCCCCTCCCGCCCGCGCCGCCGTCCTGCCCCGGTTGATCCGGCCGCGCCGCCGAGAACGGCGAACCGACCGGCGGCCGGCCGGTGCCGGCGGCGCCGCCAGCGGGGGCGAACCCGACCGGCGCGCCCTCCGCCGCCAGCAGCCCGAGCACCCCGCCCCCGCCGGATCTCGCGGCGGTGTTCCACAGGCCCGGCAGCCCGCTGACGGGCGCGGGAACGCCCGGCAGGGGGAGGCCGCCGATCACCGTCTCCCCAGGATCGACGGGCGCCGCCGGCAGCAGCGGCCCGCCGTCCGGCAGGGGCGTCAGTCCGTTCCCGGGCGCGGGGCCGGGCGACGGCGGGCCGAGGAGCGGCGCCGATCCGCCCTCGCCCGCCGACGTCGACAGGTCCGGGCCGGTCGAGCCCCCGCCGGCCGGCGACCCCGAACCGGAGCCGGCGCTCGGCCGGGGCGGCAGCTTCGGCGCGGGAGGGCCGCCGGGGCGGGGAAGGATGACAAGGGCGTTGGAGGCGACCCGCTCGGCCCGCGCCGGGTCCTCCGTGGGGGCGTCACTCGGCTGGTTCCACACCGTGCCACCGACGACGAACGTGCTGCCGCCGCCCCCGTCGAGGTTGGCCGCCTCGGTGGCGCCGAGGCCGGCCAGGAGGCTGGCCGCCTGTGTCAGGGTGAGACCGGCCGACGACGGCTGTCGCCCGTCGACGACGACGAAGTAGACGTCGCCGGCGGCGTTCCACCCCACCAGCGTCCGGGGCTGGGTGGCTCCCACCACGTTGGGGTCGTCCGGCCACGGCAGGGCGGGTTGGCCGCCACGGAGGAGGATGGGTGTCGTCCCCATGCTCTCCACGGCGTTCACCGGCGTCTCGACGAGGACGTCGGCCTGCGGCGACACGAGGCCCTGCTGGATCCGGGCCCACACGCTGTTCAGTTGGTCGCCGGCCGAGGCGGGGACGGCGATGACCGCTCCGCCGGCGGGGATGCCGCCCGGGCTCAGCCGGACACCCTGCAGGGTCACCGGCACCGGCCGGTTGAGCGGGCCCAGCGGCTCGGCGGGGGCCAGCACGAGCTCGATCCCACCCGACGGCGGCGTCGCCGGCCCCCAGGCCGAGGTGTAGAGCACGAGCCCGGCGCCGGCGGGGACGTTGACGCCGGTGATGGGCAGCCGCGCTCCGTCGCTCAGCCGCAGGGCGGCCGACCAGGGGAAGGGGCCGGCGCCGAGATGTCCGCTGTCGTCGACCCAGAGCTGGGCCCGGCTCGGATCCGGGGAGCGGAGCATGCGGCCGCCGGTCACGACGCCGCCCACCGGCTGGCCGAGAACGTGGAAGTCGCCGTTCACC
>JAICYE010000477.1 GCA_025934385.1 Acidimicrobiia bacterium
CGGCGTCGCTCCGGCGCCGCCGGAGCGCCTGTTCCGGCCCGGCATCGATCACGACGAAGAGGCGGTCGGATCCGAGAACGACGAGGACACCGTTGCCGAGGACGGCGACCTCACCGCCGCCCTGACCGTGGAGGATCCGCCGACGCCGGCCGGACCGGCTGAGAGCGAGACCGTGACGGCCTCCGGCGAGGACCTCGTCCTCCAGAGCCCGGCCTTTCTCGACCAGCCGGCCGCCCGGCCCAAGCAGCTCGAGCTCGGCCTCGTCCCGGCCGAGCAGCAGTGGAAGCTCCCGGCGGTCTCCTGCCTCACCCGCAAGGCGGCCAAGCCGATCGACCGCCGGCTCGTCGAAAAGGGCGGCGAGACGCTGGAGGCCACGCTGCTCGAGTTCGGCGTCGACGCCCACCTCGTGGGAATGACGATCGGCCCGACCGTGACCCGCTACGAGCTCGAGCTCGGGCCCGGCGTCAAGGTCAACAAGGTCACCAGCCTCTCCCACGACATCGCCTACGCCATGGCCAGCCCCGACGTCCGCATCATCGCCCCGATCCCTGGCCGCAGCGCCATCGGCGTCGAAGTCCCCAACCGGCAGCGCCAGCTCGTGAACCTCGGGGACGTCCTCGTTGACGACGAGGCCGCCGCCGGGGCCAAGCCGGCGGCGCTGCACCCCCTCGAGGTCGGCCTCGGGCGGGACATCGCCGGCAAGCCCTTCAGCGTCAACCTGTCCACCATGCCCCACCTGCTGATCGCCGGCGCCACCGGCGCCGGCAAGTCGAGCTGCATCAACTCGCTCATCACCAGCATCCTCATGCGGGCCACCCCCGACCAGGTGCGGCTCATCCTCATCGACCCCAAGCGGGTGGAGCTCGGCCAGTACAACGGCGTCCCCCACCTCCTGACCCCGGTGGTGGTCAACCCCAAGAAGGCGGCCAACGCCCTCGACTGGGCCGTCCGCGAGATGGAGCTCCGCTACGACCTGCTCCACGAGGCCGGCTTCCGGGACATCAGCGGCTACAACGCCGCCTTCGATCGGGGCGACCTCCGCCGGGAGCCTATGGAGGGCGGCACCGACTACGAGCGGCTGCCGTTCATCGTGGTGGTGGTCGACGAGCTGGCCGACCTCATGATGGTCGCCGCCCGCGACGTCGAGACGAGCATCTGCCGGATCGCCCAGATGGCCCGGGCCGTCGGCATCCACCTCGTGATCGCCACCCAGCGCCCGTCGGTCGACGTGATCACCGGCGTCATCAAGGCCAACGTGCCGTCCCGGCTGGCGTTCTCGGTCTCCAGCCTGGCCGACTCCCGGGTCATCCTGGACACGCCCGGCGCCGAGAAGCTCATCGGCAAGGGCGACATGCTGCTACTCACGGCGTCCTCCAGCCGGCCCCAGCGGATCCAGGGGGCGTGGGTCGAGGAGGCCGACGTCCACAAGGTGGTGGCCCACTGGCGGCGCCAGACCAAGGAGCTGCACTACGTCGAGGCCATCCAGGGGGACGGGCCCGAGGGTGCGAGTGGCGGCGGCGGCGATCCCGAGGACAGCGACGACCTGCTCGACGAGGCCATGGAGCTCGTCGTCCGCAGCGGGCTCGGGTCGACTTCGATGCTCCAGCGCAAGTTGCGAGTAGGGTTCTCCCGCGCCGGGCGGCTCATGGACCTCCTCGAGCGGCGCGGCGTGGTCGGCCCTTCCGAGGGCTCGAAGGCCAGAGCGGTTCTGATGACCGTCGAGGAACTCGAGGCCCTCTCCGACCGGTAATCGCCCGACGTTTGGAGTTGGGAGAGAAGCTCACTAATGTTGTGGATGTGAAGTTCGTGTGGCTCGTCCGACAGCTCTCCCCGACCTGGGTGTGATTACCAGTTCGGAGGGGCAGAGGACGACCGCCGCTCGCCGCTGGAGGGTCACATGAAGCGCTTCGTCATAGCCACGGCCTCCGCCCTGTTCCTGATCGCCGGCAACGCCTTCGCATCGGTTCCCGGTGCAGCCACGCCGGGGTCGGGGGCCGGGAGCCTGTCATCCGCCACCGCCGCCGGAGCCTCCGCGGTGACGCCGACGCCGGCCCCATCGGCCGGGGTCGCGCCGCTCGCCTCCGGCGTCCTCACCGGCATCTTCGCCGACCCCGATCTCGGCCTGCCCGGCCTGCCGGGCGGGGCCTCCCAGCTCCTCGGCTCCGTCGACCCGGTGCTGTCCGGCGTGGCCGGGGCCCTTCCGGCTCCGGTGGCCGGCCTCGTGCCGCCGCCGGTCGCCGATCTCGTGCCCGCACCGGTGGCGGGGGCGCTGCCGACGGCGCTGACCGGTCCTGCGCCCGCGCCGCCGGCCCCGGTCCCCGGCGTGACGCCGCCGCCGTCGTCGTCCTCGCCGCCGTCCGGGTCGAAGCCCGCGCCGCCGGCCAAGCGGCACGCCTCGTCCTTGCGGCACGTCTCGCCGAAGGCCGTCCAGGCCGCGGCGGCCGCCGCCCTGTTCCAGGGCCTGCCGCCGACCGGCTACGCCGGCTACGGCACCGCCAGCGTGA
>JAICYE010000274.1 GCA_025934385.1 Acidimicrobiia bacterium
ACGATCACCACGTCCGCGCCTCGGCCTTCCGTGTGCTTTTTCGCCACGGCGACAACGTCCTCCCGCCCGGCGTCGATCGGGTGGTGGAGGCCGAATACTGCGGCGACGGCGTGTCGCTCCGAGTGCCGACGCTGGATGTTTCGCTCTCCGATCTCACCGTTCTGCTGAAGCGAAAGACGACGGCGGAGGAGATCAACGACGCCTTCCGGGAGGCGGCCGGCGGCCGGCTCCGCGGCGTGCTCGACGTGACCGAGGAGCTGCTGGTGTCGGGCGACTTCCACGGCGACACCAACTCCGCCGTGATGGACCTGGTCTCCACCCGGCGGGGACCCGGCACCCAGACCAAGGTCCTGGCCTGGTACGACAACGAGGCGGGCTACTCGGCCCGGGTCGTCGACCTCTGCCGGCTGCTCGGGGCCGGTGCTGGCGCCGGGAGCTCGACCTCGACCCGGGTCCCCGTGCCGGCCGCCGAGATCACCTGAAGCGTGGCGCCGACCAGCTCCGCCCGCTCCCGCATGCCGACGAGTCCGTAGGCCGGGTCACCGGCCCGGTGGCCGTCGACCTCGGCGGTGGCGAAGCCGCGGCCGTCGTCCTCGACGACGAGGCGGACGGCCCCTCCGGCGGTCGACAGCCGCAGCGACACCCGGCCGGCGGCCGCGTGCTTCATCACGTTCTGGAGCGCCTCCTGGGCGATGCGGTAGAGGGCCACCTCGACGTGGGCCGGCAGCCGGCAGGGGGCCACGTCGACGTCGACCTCGGGGCCGGCCACCGAGTGCGCCAGGCTCTCCAGGCTCGGGCCGAGGCCGAGGTCGTCGAGCACCGAAGGCCGCAGCCCGGCGATGGCCCCTCGGGCCTCGTCGAGGGCGGCGCTGGTGAGGTCCTCGGCGGCGGCGAGCTCCCGGGCCAGTGTCGCCGGGTCGGAGGCGTTGGCCCCGGCCGCCTGGAGGTGGTACCAGAGGCTGATGAGGCGCTGGCTGATCCCGTCGTGGATCTCGCCCGCCAGCCGGCGCCGCTCCAGCTCCTGGGCGTCGATGGTGCGGGCGGCGAACTGCTCGAGCATCTGCTCCCGCACCGCCAGGCGCTCGTAGAGGCGGGCGTTCTCGATGGTCCGGGCCAGGAGGTTGCCGACCTGGGCCAGCAGGGCGACGTCGTGATCGCCGTAGCGGCGGGGTCGGCGGGCGTGGACGTTGATGACGCCGACCACGTGCTGCCCCCGGCCGAGCAGCGGCACGGACACCAGCGACTCGTAGTCCTCGCCCCGCAGGGCGGGGATGTAGACGTAGCGGTGGTCCTGCCACTTGTCGGGGACGATGGCCGGCTCGGCGTGGAGCGCCACCCAGCCGGCCACGCCCTCGCCCAGGCCCAGCTCCACCGTCCCCGACAGCTCGCCGAACGGCGGCGTGGCGCCCATCAGCACCAGCCGCTGCCGGGCCTCGTCGAGCACGTGGACGAAGCACACGTCGGAGGCCGTGGCCTCGGTGACGAGGACGGCGACGTGCTCGGCCACGTCCCGCAGGTTGAGGTCTGACGAGGTGACCTCGATGATCCGGCGGAGGAGCCGGTTCTCGCCCAGCAGGTAGGGCCCGGGCTCCCGGGACTCGGCCTCGGGGCTAATGGAAGATCCCCTCTCGCAGTGCCACCGCCACCGCCTGTGAACGGTCGCTCACGTCGAGCTTGCGGTAGATCGAGCGGCTGTGGGTCTTGACGGTCTCCTCGCCGATGTAGAGCTCCCGGCCGATGGCCCGGTTCGACAGGCCCCGCACCATGAGCTGGAGCACCTCGCTCTCCCGCTGGGTCAGGCCGAGGTTGGCGCCGGGCCAGAACTCACCGCTCTGGAGCCGGGCGGCGGTGACCGCCACCCGGCCGGCGATGGCCGGGTCGATGATCACCTCGCCGCCCATCACCCGCTCGAGGTGGGCGGCCAGCTCGCCGGCGGTGGTGCGCTTGAGGAGGAAGCCGGCGGCGCCGACCCGCAAGGCCTGGAACAGGTACTGCTCGTCGTCGTAGACGGTGAAGAACACGACCTTGAGGCCCTCGTGGCGCCGGGTCAGCTCCTGGCAGAGGTCGAGGCCGCTGGCTCCCTTCAGCCGCACGTCGAGGAGCACGATGTCGGGCTCGACCTCGGCCGCCAGCCGCAGCGCCTCGGCCGGTTCGGTGGTGGCGCCGAGCACCGAGACCCGGTGCCGCTCCGTCGTCAGCATCGACACCAGCCCCTCCAGCACGACCTGGTGGTCGTCGACGAGGAGGAGGCGGACGGGCCGTGTCTCGACGGTCGGTTCCATCCCGGGATTCTCCCACCGTCGGGGCCCGGCCACATCCCCCCCGGGGATCCCCCGGCGGGGGACGCCGCCGCCGGCGCCGGTCCGTACCGTGACGGTCCATGCCCGACAAGCAGATGGCCATCCAGCGGGCCTGGCGCCAGGGGCCCGGTTCCGACCGCCCGATCATGGTCGGCATCGCCGGCGACAGCGCCTCGGGCAAGACGACGCTGACCCGCGGCCTGGTCGAGGCCCTCGGCGCCGACCGCATCACCGCCATCTGCGTCGACGACTACCACCGCTACGACCGGACCGAGCGGAAGGGCCTGCCGTTCACGCCGCTCCATCCGGCGGCCAACTACGTCGACGTGATGGAGCAGCACCTGCAGCTCCTGGCCCTCGGCCAGCCGATCCTCAAGCCGGTCTACAACCACGGCACCGGCACCCTCGACCGGCCGGTGCTCGTCGAACCGTCGGAGTTCGTCATCGCCGAAGGCCTGCTGCCGCTGCACACCCGCCTGTCCCGGGCCTGCTTCGACGTCACCGTCTACCTCGACCCGCCCGAGGTGGTCCGGCGGCGCTGGAAGGTCCGCCGCGACGTCGCCCAGCGGGGGTACGACGAAGCGGAGGTCACCGCCGAGCTGGCCCGGCGGGAACCGGAGTCGGCTGCCTACATCCGCCCCCAGCGGGCCCACGCCGACATCGTCGTCCGCTTCGGTCCCATCGAGCAGCGGGGCGAGACGCCGGACGACCCGCTGTCGGCCTACGTCCTGCTCCGGCCGACGATCGCCCACCCCGACCTGTCCGGCGTCATCAGCGACGACACCCGCAAGGCGGCCCACCTCAAGCTGCTCCGGGACGAGGACGGCAAGCCGGTCGACGCCCTCCACGTCCACGCCTACGCCGAACGGTCGCTCACCGACCGGGTGGAGCGGGCCCTGTGGCATGCCCTGCAGGAGCCGGAGCCGCTGCCGTCAGAACTGGGGCGGATCGGCGCCGAGGGCCCCAACGGCGAGGGGAGTGCCGAGGGGCGCAGCGAGCCGCTGGCGGTCGTGCAACTGCTGTTGCTGTTCCACGTCTTTCAGGCCCGGGGCCCGGAGCGGGCGATGGCCGCCTCGTCGGTCCCGAGGTAGGACTCCACCACCCGGGGGTGCGACAGCACCTCGGCCGGCGCGCCCCGGGCGATGACCCGGCCGAGCTCCAGGGCGATGACCTCGTCGGACACGGCGGCGATCAGCGGCATGTCGTGCTCGATGACCAGCATCGAGCAGCCGGTGTAGGCCTGCACCCGGCGCAGCAGCGGGCCGAGGGCCTCGGTCTCCCGCTGCGCCACTCCGGCCGACGGCTCGTCGAGGAGGACGACGGCCGGGTCCTGGGCCAGGATGCAGGCCAGCTCCACCATGCGCCGGCTGCCGGACGACAGCTCGCCGAGGAGCTTGTCCCGGAAGGCGCCGAGGCCCATCAGCCCGATGAGCGCCTCGACGCGGCTGGCCAGGTCGGTCTCCGACTCGTAGGACGCCGGCAGGTGCAGCGCCGCCGCCACCATCTCCTTGCTGGTCAGGTGACGCTCGAAGGCGATGGCGATCGTCTCCCAGGTGGTGAGCGACGGGTAGAGCAGCGCTTCCTGGAAGGAGCGGCCGAGCCCGGCCCGGGCCCGCTCGTGGGGCGCCCACTGCGTGACGTCGCGGCCCCGCAGTTCGACCCGTCCGGCGTCGATGTCCAGGAAGCCCGAGATGCAGTCGAAGAGCGTGGTCTTGCCGGCGCCGTTCTGGCCGATGAGGCCGAGGATCTCGCCCTCCCGCACGACGAAGTCGACCCCGTCGAGCGCCACCACGCCGCCGAAGCGGATCGTGACGTTGTCGACCTCGAGCAGGGCGCGCCGCTCTGTCGGCTGCTCAGGCAACGGGGGCCTCCTTCGCTCGATCCTCGAGTTCGACGCTGCGCCGCCGGCTCGGCAGCAGACCCTGCGGCCGGAAGATCGTCATGACGATCAGGGCGACGCCGAAGATCAACAGACGATAGTCGGTGAACTCGCGGAACCGCTCCGGCAGGTACGCCAGCAG
>JAICYE010000529.1 GCA_025934385.1 Acidimicrobiia bacterium
AAGCGGAAGATCTCGTCCACGATCGCGGGGGCCAGGCCCATCGACACCTCGTCGAGAAGGACGACCTGAGGCGACGTGATGTACGCCCGGGCGAGGGCGAGCATCTGTTGCTGGCCGCCGCTCATCGTTCCGGCCCGCTGGTCCAGCCGCTCGCCGAGGCGGGGGAACGCCTCGGCCACCGCCGAGATCGGGTCGGAGCGGTTGCCGTCGCGGGCCTGGAGGCGGATGTTGTCCTTCACCGACAGGGCCCGGAAGATCCCCCGCCCCTCGGGCACGTGGCACACGCCGAGCTCCGACAGGCGGTGCGGCGGCCAGCCGGTGGCGTCGACGCCGTCGACCAGCACCCGCCCCGACGACGGCCGCAGCAGGCCGGAGGCGACCCGCAGCAGCGTTGTCTTGCCGGCGCCGTTCGGCCCGAGCAGCGCCACGACGGCGTTGTCGGGGATGACCAGGTTGACGTCCCGCAGGACGGTGTGCGAGCCGTAACCGGCGGTGACCCCTCGCAGTTCCAACAGGGCTAGACCTCCACCTCCGCCGCTTCGGAGCCGAGGTAGGCGGCCTTGACGATCTCGGCGGCGAGGACGTCGGCCGCCGCGCCTTCGTAGATCAGCCGGCCGAAGTCGAGGACGTAGATGTAGGAGCACACCGCCCGGACCAGCGCCATGTCGTGCTCGACCAGGAGGATGCCGATGCCGTCCCGTTCGACGACGCCGGCCAGGATGCCGGCGAACTGCTCGGTCTCGTTGACGTCGAGCCCCGACGACGGCTCGTCGAGCAGCAGGAACCGGAACTCGCCGGCCAGGGCCCGGGCCAGCTCGACCAGGCGCCGCTGCCCGGTCGACAGGTCGCCGACCGTCCGCTGGGCCAGGTGCCCGATGCCGCAGCGGTCCATCGCCTCCCCGGCCGCCGCGCCGCACGACTGCGCCTCGGCCGGCGTGGAGAACAGGCGGCCCGTCCAGCGGCGCTTGCCGGCGACGAGGGCCTCCCGGCCCATCTCGACGTTCTCCCGGACGGTCATGGTGTCGAACAGCTCCATGCGCTGGAACGTCCGGCCGAGCCCGTAGCGGGCCCGCCAGGCCGGCGAGTGCCCGTCGAGCGTGCGGTCGCCGAGCGTCACCGTCCCGGCCGTCGGGGTGTTCAGACCGGTGCAGGAGTTGAACGTGGTGGTCTTGCCGGCGCCGTTCGGGCCGATGAGGCCGGTGATCGCACCGCCCCGGGCCCGCAGCGACACGTCGTCGACGGCCACCAGCCCGCCGAAGCGGACGATGAGCCCGTCCACCACGAGATCGGGGACGTCGGTCGCCGCCAGCGGCGCGTCGGCTCTGAGGCTGGCGGTCATCGGGCCGGCTCCAGGACGAGCTCGCCGGGCGATACCCGTTCGGCCTGCGGGCTGGGGCTGGTGGAGCGTTCCCGCAGCCGCCGGGACGACGCCAGCCACTCGACCAGCGACCGCCCGCCGAACAACGCCGCGACGATGGCCAGCGACCCGAAGATGATCGGGTTCCATTTCACCGCCGTGGCCCCGGTGGCGTAGCTCGGGATGATCACCAGCAGCACCGAACCGAGCACCGCCGAGAAGATCGGCTGGCGGCCGGCCACGAACAGCACGGTGATCAGCAGCAGCGACACCGAGAAGTCGAAGCCGCCGACGTCGATGCCCGAGGCGGCGGCGGCCGTCCCGGTGATCGGCCCGAGCAGCCCTCCGGCGATGCCGGCGAAGAAGGCGGCGATCGAGAACACCAGCACCTTGAGCTCGTTGGTGTTGGTGCCGCTGGCGTCGACCGCCGTGGGGGAATCGGCGAAGGCCCGCAGGAGCCGGCCCATGCGGCTGCGGCGGATCAGGACCATGACCGCCAGGCAGACCACCGTCACGGCCAGGACGACGTGGTAGTAGCCGACGTCGGTGTTGGTGTGGAGCCACCCGACGTGGGGCCGGGGCGAGCGGATGGCGAACGTCCCGCCGAACATGAACATCGTCGAGTAGAAGAGCCGCTGGATCACCAGGCCGAAGCCGAAGGTGGCGATGGCCAGGTACACCCCCGAGAGGCGGATGG
>JAICYE010000405.1 GCA_025934385.1 Acidimicrobiia bacterium
CCCTGGCCCGGCTGGAGCGGATGGGCGCCATCGAGGTCGTCGAACCGCCCGCCACCCGCGGGTCGACCGCCCAAACGAGTGCGGCCCCCCGCACGATCGCCGGAGAGGCGGCCGCCGCCCGGCTCCGCCGGCCGCTGCGGCGGTCGGGTCGCACCCGCAAGGCCTACCGCATCGCCGTCGCCGGCCAGGCGCTGTTCGCCGACCTGCTCCGGGCCGACCCGGCGCCGGGCACCGACGAGGACCGGGCCTTCGCCCTCAAGCTCGCCTTCTGCCGCCACCTGGATCCCCCCGCCCGCGTGGAGCTCCTCCGACGCCGGCGAGAGCAGTTGGTGGAGAAACTCGCCCGCGGCCGCAAGGCGCTGGCGAGCGACCGCTACACCCGTGCCCTCATCGAGCACGAGACCACGACCGCGGAGCGCGACCTCGAGTGGGTCGATTCGCTCATCGCCGCCGAGGGCGGCGATGCAATCCTGCAAGGGAGGACCACGTGAGCCGAAGGATCCGCGTCGCCGTCGCCGGCGTCGGGAACTGCGCCAGCAGCCTCGTCCAAGGGGTCGAGTACTACCGCGACGCCCACCCCGGCGACACCGTCCCCGGCCTCATGCACGTCGAACTGGGCGGCTACCACGTGGGCGACGTGGAGTTCGTCTGCGCCTTCGACGTCGACAACGCCAAGGTCGGCGAGGACCTCGGCAAGGCCATCTTCCGGGGCCAGAACAACACCATCCGGTTCGCCGAGGTGGGAGACCTCGGCATCGAGGTCCTCCGGGGCCCGACGCTCGACGGCTGGGGCACGTACTACAGGAAGACATGCGAGGAGTCGCCGGGCCCGGCGGTCGACGTCGCCGAGGCGCTGCGCCGCTCCGAGGCCGATGTGCTCGTGTCCTACCTCCCGGTCGGCTCCGAGGCGGCCCAGCGCCACTACGCCCAGGCCTGCCTCGACGCCGGTGTGGCCTTCATCAACTGCATCCCGGTGTTCATCGCCTCCGACGCGGCCTGGGCCCAGAAGTTCACCGACGCCGGCCTCCCGATCATCGGCGACGACATCAAGAGCCAGGTCGGCGCCACCATCGTCCACCGGATCCTGGCCCGGCTGTTCGAGGACCGGGGCATGGTGCTCGACCGCACCTACCAGCTCAACGTCGGCGGCAACATGGACTTCAAGAACATGCTGGAGCGGGAGCGGCTGGAGTCGAAGAAGATCTCCAAGACGCAGGCCGTGACCAGCCAGCTGGAGAACGGGATCGAGGCCGACGACGTCCACATCGGCCCGTCCGACCACGTCGCCTGGCTGCAGGACCGCAAGTGGGCCTACATCCGCCTCGAGGGCCGGAACTTCGGCGACGTGCCGCTCAACATCGAGATGAAGCTCGAGGTGTGGGACTCCCCCAACTCCGCCGGCGTGGTCATCGACGCGCTGCGCTGCGCCAAGCTGGCCCTCGACCGGGGCATCGGCGGCCCGCTGCTCGGCCCGTCCGCCTACTTCATGAAGTCGCCCCCGGTGCAGTACACCGACGCCGAGGCCCACGCCATGGTCGAGGAGTTCGCCTCGGGGACACCCCGAACCCCGGGCGCCGCCGGGAGCGAGGTCACGCTCGACGACCCGGTGGAAGCCACCGCCTCGTAGGACGTCACTTCCTCCGACGATCTACCCTCGGGGGGCATGGGAACCCCGCTCCCCGAGGGCATCGTCGCCGTCGTCAAGGCCGACTGCCCGACGTGCCGGCTGGTGGCGCCGGTGCTCGGCGAACTGCGGGCGGCCGGCGTGCCGGTCACCGTGTTCAGCCAGGACGATCCGGCATTCCCACCCGGCCTCGATCCGGTCGACGACACCGCACTCGACGTGTCGGTGGCCCTCGACCTCGACACCGTCCCCACGCTGGTCAAGGTCGAGGGCGGTGTCGAAGTCGACCGCCTGGTCGGCTGGTCCCGGCCGCAGTGGGAGAAGCTGACCGGGATCTCGCCGCTGGGGGACGGGCTGCCCGAGCACCGTCCCGGCTGCGGCGCGCTCAACTGCGACCCGGAAGTGATCGAGCGGCTGGCCGTCCGGTCGACCGGGCTGCGGTCACGGCGGGTGGAGCTGGCCCGGCTGGAGGACGAGCACGAGGCGTTCTTCGAGCGGGGCTGGACGGACGGGCTCCCGGTCGTGCCGCCGACGCCGGCCCGGGTGCTGCGGATGCTGGAGGGAACGACCCGGGCCCCCGACGAGGTGGTGGCCGTGGTCGGCCCGGACTTCGCCGAGTGCACGGTGGAGAAAGCGGCCACGAACGCGGTGCTGGCCGGCTGCCGGCCGGAGTACTTCCCGGTGGTGCTGGCGGCGGTCGAGGCGGCCTGCACCGACGAGTTCAACATGCACGGCCTGCTGTGCACCACCAGGTTCACCGGGCCGGTGGTCATCGTCAACGGCCCGATCGTCACCGAGATCGGCATGAACGCCGGCGTCAACTGCCTCGGCCAGGGCAACCGGGCCAACGCCACCATCGGCCGGGCGCTGCAGCTCATCGTCCGCAACGTCGGCGGCGGCCGGCCCGGCGAGATCGACCGGGCCACGCTGGGCGGGCCGGGGAAGTACACGTTCTGCTTCGCCGAGGACGAGCCCGGCTCGCCATGGGAGCCGCTGTCGGTGGAGCGGGGGATCCCCGAGGGCCGCTCGGCGGTCACGGTGTTCGCCGGCTCGGGACCCCACGGCTTCGCCGACCAGCGGTCCCGGGACCCGGAGTCGCTGGCCCGGTCGATGGCCTGGGCCCTCGACGGGGTGTTCCACCCCAAGCTGGCGATGGCCGGCGACGCCGTCCTCGTGGTGTCACCGGAGCATGCCCGGGTCTTCCGGGAGGGCGGCTGGTCGAAGGCCCGGCTCCGGGAGCGGCTCATCGAGCTGGGCAGCAAGCCGTTCAAAATCGCGGCCGGTAAATTTTGTCATGCCCGCGCCTCGATCCGCACGACATTATCCGCCGGCGGATCAAGAATGATCACCACAAGATCGGCCAGCTTCTGGAACGCCTCCCGCTTTTCCTCCAAGAAGGAATATC
>JAICYE010000423.1 GCA_025934385.1 Acidimicrobiia bacterium
GGCCAGGGTGTCGAGGAACTGCCCCCGGACGCCGTCCCGCAGCCGGAGGACGTCGTCGGGCCCGAGCCCCTCGGTGGGGACCGGCGCCAGCACCGCCACGTCGACCGTGCCCGGCCGGGCCACCAGCGACGCCCGCCACATGATCTCGCCGGCGTTGCGGATCACCACCGGCACGACCGGAACCCCGGCCTCGACGGCGATGTGGAAGGCGCCGCTCTTGAACGGTCCGAGCGTCGGGGTCGCCGACCGGGTGCCCTCGGGGGCGATGGCCAGCGACACCCCCGAACGGAGCCGCTCGACCACCGGCCGCAGCGCCGCCCGGCTCTGCGCCGGGTCGCCCCGCTGGACGTAGACCACGCCGACCAGGGCGGCCAGCGGCGCGAAGCGGGGGTCGTGGGCCAGCTCGGCCTTGGCCACGGCGGTGAAGTCCCGCCGCAGCAGCCGGGCGACGACGATGACGTCGAAGCTCGACTGGTGGTTGAAGACGAACACCGCCGGCCGGGCCGACCAGAGGTGTTCCTCGCCCGTGACCCGCATCTCCACTCCGGCCAGCCCGAGGGCGACCTCGGGAGCGACGGTGGCCACGTAGTTGACGGCCGCCCGCCGGCTGCGGTTGATCAGCCCGAGGCCGACGCCGACGCCGAGCGTCGTGGCGATCCCCCCGAGGGCGGCCGCCGTGCGGACGACGGGCACGACGCCGGGCCGCCCCCGGGGCTCGAAGCGGAGGACCGGCCAGCCCCGCTCGGCCGCCACCCGGGCCAGCCCCGCGGCCGGGTTGAGCGGCCGGGCCCGGCCGACGGTGTCGAGGAACTCGACGTCCTCGTCGCCGTTGGCGTAGCCGTAGCTGTCGGGCAGCTTCACCCCGGCCTCGGCGGCGAAGCCGGCGACGGCGTCGGCCTTGTTGCGGCCCCACAGGACGGGCCCGTCGACCCGGCCGGTGAGCCGCCCCTCGACCGCCTCGAGTTTCGTGCACAGCACGTGCTCGATGCCGAGGTCGGCGGCCAGGGGCCCGGCCTGGAACGTGGTGGCCGACGAGGCCAGCGCCACCGTGTGGCCCTTGCGCTGATGGGCCTTCACCACCGCCCGGGCCTCGGGGTACACGGTGCCGGCCAGCCGCTCCCGGAACAGGCGCTGTCCCAGCTCGGTCAGCGCCTCCTCCCGGCGGCCCTTGCCGAGCTCGGCGGCGAGCTCCATGAGGGCGGTGACGTCGCTGCCCCGGAGCTGCATGTCGAGGCCGGCGATGAGCGAGCGGACCATCGTCTGGGGATCGATCCTCCGCCGGCGGAGGGCGTCGAGCGCCCACGCCTCGGCCGAGTAGCCGGCGATGAGGGTGCCGTCGAAGTCGAAGAAGGCGCCCACCTCCGGGCCCTCGGGCCCGGAGTCGATCTCGGCCAGCAGGTCGGAGAGCGCCTGCTGGTTCGGCGTCCGGCTCGTGGTCATGGGCGGCTCTCCTCGCCGGTGGTGCGCTCCAGGGCGGCGACGGCCATTCTCCGCAGGCTGTCGACGCAGTCGACGACCTCCCGCAGTTCGGCGGCCAAGGCTCGGCGCCCGTCCGCCTGGTCGGGGTTGAGCAGTCCCCGGCCGGAGGCCAGGGCCAGGGCGTTGCGGAACAGCTCCTTGGAGATCGACTCCGTGGAGTGGATGCGCTGCTGGAGCCGGTACTGGCGGCCGACGCCGATGCACTCCTCGAGGAACGGGCCTTCGTCGACCGGGCCGGGGGATCCGGCGGCGAGGCGGTCGGCCACCACCATGTAGGCCTCCAGGAACGAACCCAGCACCCGGTGGCCGAGCAGCAACGGCAGCCTCGCCAGCCCGGTGGCGATGGCCGTGGGACCCGGGGGACAGGGGGTGTCCCCCTGATCAAGGCGGCGTGAGCCGCCAAAGGCAGCGGCCTTGCGCTCCCAGTCGGGGTCGAGGATGGCCAGCTCGGCCCGGAGCTCCTCGGCGAACTCCGCCTTGTTGGCGAAGAAGAACTCGTACTTGAGGAGGTCGCGCAGCCGCAGCGCCTCGACCCAGGCCCGGGTGGCGAGGTCGGGCTCGTCGGGTCGGCCGATGGGGTGGCGGACGAGGTGGACCAGCACCAGTTCGGTGATGGCCCGGGTGACGAAGAAGTGGATGATCCGGTTGCGGGAGTAGGCGGCGACGAGGTGCTGGTTCTCGCCGATGGCGTAGACGGGCTCGGCGCCGCCGGCGAAGCGGGTGACGACCCTGGTGCTGACGAGGGCGTCGAGCGCCGGTCGGAGCCCGCCGGGGGCGGCCAGGTCCAGGGCCCCGGCCTGGGGCAGCTTGCGGACTGCGACGTAGTCGAGCAGCGGAGCGAGCACCGAACGGATCTCGGCGGCGGTGAGGGCGCGGTCGCCGGTGCCGAGCAGGGCCAGCGTCACCAGCGCCGGCGGCGTGATCGGCGTCACCCGGTTGATGCGGTGGAGCACCTCGAAGGCGATCTTCCCAACCACGTTCTTGTCCGGCGCCAGCTTCGTGTCGGTGCGGACGTGGCGGAGCGACAGGGGCTCGGCCACGTTGACGTAGGCCTTGCCCAGACGCTGGCCCTGGGAACGGAGGTAGCGCAGCATCCACCCGAAGCTCTCGGGCTTCTTCTCGGCGCCGTGCTCCTCGGCGGCCATGGCCGCCACCTCGGCCAGGTGGTCGTAGGCGATGGAGACGGGCACGAGGAAGACATCCTCGACGTCGCGCTCCCGGAAGGCCTCCACCAGATAGGCGAGGACGCCGAGGCGGGGCGGGCGGAGCTTCCCGGTGCGGGACCGTCCGCCCTCCAGGTACCACTCGAGGTTGTAGCGCCGCTCGACGAGGTGGCCGAGGTAGGAGCGCAGGGCGAGCTTGTAGACGGCGTCGTCCTTGATGGAGCGGCGGATGAAGA
>JAICYE010000419.1 GCA_025934385.1 Acidimicrobiia bacterium
GGCACGTCGCCCCCGCCGGGCGGGTCCGGCACGCCGGGCGGCGCGGCGCGGGGCGGCGTCGTCGACGTCACCGCCCACGGCGCAGTGGGGAACGGCGTCACCGACGACACCAGAGCCATCCAGGCGGCCGTCGACGAGGCCGCCGCCCGGGGCGGCATCGCCTTCTTCCCGCCGGGGCACTACCGCCTGGCCCAGCCGGGGATCCGGGTCACCCGGCCGGTGCAGCTCCAGGGCGTGGGCTGGGAGGGGACGGGCGTCGACCCCGGCACCGGCGAGTCGGCCGCGGTGCCCGGCGGGTCGTGGCTCTTCTGCGACGACCCCGCCAGCTCGGCCATCACGGTCGCCGCCGCCCCCGGCGGGCCCCCGCCGAGCGGTGTGATCATCTGCGACCTCGCCGTCCGCCAGCCCCAGCCGGCCGGGTCCGGCGTGTTCCCCGAACCGGTGGCCAAGGCGGGCTTCGTGCCCGTCGACAGCCCGTTCGCCATTGCCATCGGCCCCGGCTGCACCGACGTGGTCCTCGAGCGGCTGTTCCTCCTCAACGTCACCCGGGGCATCTCGGCCGGGTTGACCACCGGGCCGCCCACCGGCCGCCTCACGCTGCGGGGGATCTGGGGCCAGCCGCTGACCGACGGGATCGTGCTCGACAACTGCCAGGACACCGTCCGCATCGAGGACGTCCACTTCTGGCCCTACTGGAAGCTCGGGCCCGTGGCCGACTGGCAGGCCGAGCATGGCACCGGCATCACGCTGCGCCGGGTCGACAACCCGCTCCTGCGGGGGCTGCTGTGCTTCGGCTACTCCACCGGTCTGCTGCTGGCCACCGGCGCCCCTGGGTCCCCCCACAAGGTCAAGGTGGCCGACGCAGACTTCGACAAGTGCCGGGTCGGCATCCGGGTCACCGTGCCGGCCGATGCCGCCGGCCCGCACCTCTTCACCAACATCTCGATCCAGGGCCCCGATCAGCCCCGGGTCGACGACGACGCCGCCATCGACGTCGTCGGCAGCGGCGTCCGGGCCGCCTTCACCAACCTGGCGATCACCCACCACGGCGGCTCCGCCGTCCGGGTGGCC
Organism: Acidimicrobiia bacterium; assembly: GCA_025934385.1. The sequence goes on from JAICYE010000419.1 coordinate 1,072, forward strand.
GGCCCGGGATGCATCCTGCTGGCCGACATGCTCTTCGTCGATGACGTCGACCTCGCCGGGAAGGGCGTCGCCGTCATCTCCGCCGTCGGCGGCGGCGTCGCCCGCATCGGCGCCCAGCGCGACATCACCGTTGTCGGGAAGGGCCCGGAGACGGAAGGCAACGTGCAGATGGCTTAAGCGGGGTGGCCCGGCTCGATCTTCTTCGCCGTCTGGAAGCCGAGTGTCCCGGCCGCCGGTTCGTCGTCGGCGCCGGCCTCCACGTCCACGAGGAAGGCGACGTGGTCGCCGACGTCGAAACGGCCGGCGACCGGTCCGGCGACCCAGCCCTTCACCCCGTCGAGGACGGGCACGCCCCCCGGCCCCGGCCGCCAGGGGCAGCGCTCGAACTTGTCGACGTCGTCGCCGGTTTCCCCACCGAAGAGCTCGGCCAGCGCCGACTCGTCCTCGGCCAGCCAGTGGACGGCGAGCACCGGCGCTTCCGCCGCCACCGGGAACGTGTGGTTGGCCTTCGACACGCAGGCCAGCACCCGGGGCGGGTGGATGCTGCACTGGGTCCAGAAGCCGACCAGGCAGCCCGACCGGCGCCCGTCCGCCGCCAGAGCGGTGACGACCACCATGGCGTCGTCGAGGCCGGCGGCCAGCCGCTGCAGGGCCGCTTCGCCGTCGGTCGATACGAGTTCGCCGCGGGGGCGGCGGGTGAAGCGCCCGAGTTCAGGTTCCACGGTCGCCGCGATACCCCTGACAAGATGAACAGATGCCTGATGCCACCGCCGCCAACCTCTCGCTGCTCGTCCTGCGGGTCGTGCTCGGCGTGGTGTTCCTGGCCCACGGCATCAACCACGTCTTCCGGGGCGGGAAGATCCCCGGCACGGCCCGGTGGTTCGAGAGCCTGGGGATGAAGCCCGGCGTCCTCCACGCCTGGCTGGCCAGCCTGACCGAGATCGGCTCGGGCGGGCTGCTGCTCGTCGGGTTCCTCACGCCGCTGGCCGGCGCCGGCATCGTCGGGACGATGCTCGTCGCCTGGATCACCAACCATCTGAAGAACGGCTTCTTCATCTTCCGGCCGGGCGAGGGCTACGAGTACGTGATGACGCTGACATTGGCCGGCCTGGCCATCGCCGGTCTCGGGGCGGGGGAGTGGTCGCTCGACCACGCCGCCGGGATCTTCGACCCGCCGTCGATGGCCGGCTTCCTCATCGGTCTCATCGCCGGCGGCGGCGGGGCGGCGGCGCTGCTGGCCGTTTTCTGGAGGCCTCCGGCCCGGACTTAAGCTCGCTGGATGGTCGAGGAGGCACCAGGCGGACGGGCGGCGGTCATCGGCGGCGGCACCATGGGCGCGGGCATCGCCCAGGTGCTGCTCGAGGCCGGCTGCGAGGTGGTGGTCGTCGAAGCCGACGCCACCGCCGCCGAACGGGCCCGGGCCCGGATCGCCGACGGGCTCCGCCGCCGCAAGGATGTGGACCCCGCCGAGATCGACGCCCGAGCCACACGGCTCCGGACCGCCACCGGCCTCGACGGCCCGCTCGACGTCGAGCTCGTGATCGAGGCGATCCCGGAGATCCCGGCGGCCAAGCGCCACCTGCTGGCCGCGGCCGAGAAGGTCGTACCGCCGGGAGCGCTGCTGGCCAGCAACACCAGCTCGCTGTCGATCACCGATCTGGCCGGCGCGCTGGGGCGGCCGGAGCGGTTTCTCGGCATGCACTTCTTCAACCCGGTGCCGTTGTCGGCGCTGGTCGAGCTCGTCGTCGGCCAGGGCACCGATCCTGCCGCCGTCGACGACGCCCGCCGCTGGGTGGCCCGGCTCGGCAAGGAGAGCATCGAGGTCCGCGACTCGCCGGGCTTCGCC
>JAICYE010000362.1 GCA_025934385.1 Acidimicrobiia bacterium
GTTCGGGGGCGCCGTGGCCGTCCGGGTGGGCGGAGCGGGCGGGGGCCGGGCGGGCGACGGGCCGCCGCCGGGCGCGCGCCGCCGGGGGGCGGGGCGGGGGATCGGCGGCGAGCAGGTCGAGGGGCGGCGGGCGGTCCGGGAAGCGCTGGCCGCCGGCCGGCGCCGGATCAGGGAAGTGTGGATGGACGGGGCCCTCGAGCCGGCGCCCGTCCTCGACGAGATCATCCGGCTGGCCGAGCGGGCCGGCGTGCCCGTCCGCATGACGCCGAAGCTCGACCAGCTGGCCCGCACCGACGCCGCCCAGGGCGTGATCGCCCGGGGCGACCCGCTGCCGCCGGCCGTCGACGACGACCTGCTGGCCGATCCGGCCGCCTTCGTGCTGGCGCTCGACGGCGTGACCGACCCCCGGAACCTCGGCGCCATCCTGCGGACGGCCGAGGGTGCCGGCGCCACCGGCGTGCTCCTGCCCCGCCGGCGCTCGGTCCACGTGACGCCGGCGGTCGCCAAGGCGGCCGCCGGGGCCATCGAGTACCTGGCGGTGGCCCTCGTGTCCGGGATCCCCTCCGCCCTGGAACGGGCGCGGCGGGCCGGCGTGTGGACCGTGGGCCTCGACGAGCGGGGTCCTGACGACCTCTTCTCCCTGGAACTGGCCACCGAACCGGTGGTGCTCGTGCTCGGCGCCGAGGGCCGCGGGCTGTCCCGCCTGGCCCGGGAGCGGTGCGACGTCCTCGTCCGGATCCCCATGCTCGGCCGGCTGTCGTCACTGAACGTGGCAACAGCCGCCGGGCTGGCAGTCTACGAGGTCGCCCGACGCCGCCAGGCCGCTGCCACGCAGGGTGTCTAGCCTGCCGGGCTAGCCCTGGAGCTGGGCTGCCACGGCCGCCCGCGGGAATTTCGGGGGAGATTGTCAGGAAATGTCCGAATCGTGGCGCCCCAAAAAGGAGTGAACTCCAGGTCTCTTAAGGCTGCACTATTGACTCTTGAACGGGGGTCCCTTACAAAGAACTAGTCCGACCGCACTTCCCGGTCACGGTTCCGTTACATCCCCGTAGGAGTTGCTCCATGCACATGCGTCTGGGTAGTGCGGCCCTGGCCGAACTGAGCGACGACGAGCTGGTCGCCCGGTTCCAGAGCGGAGACAACGACTCCCTCGACGTGCTGCTCCAGCGGTATCGGCGCTTCACCCGGGCCAAGGCCCGGGGCTACTTCCTGATCGGGGCCGACTCCGACGACATCGAGCAGGAGGGGATGATCGGCCTCTTCAAGGCCGTGCGCGACTTCCGGCCCGACCGGCAGGCCTCCTTCCGGGCGTTCGCCGAGTTGTGCATCACCCGCCAGATCATCACCGCCATCAAGACGGCCACCCGCCAGAAGCACCAGCCGCTCAACTCCTACCTGTCGCTGTCGGGCACCCGCCCCGGCGAGGAGAACGGCAGCGGCACCGTCGAGGAGGTGCTGGAGGCAAAAGGCCTGATCGACCCCATCGAGTTCATCATCTCGATGGAGGACCTCCGCTCCATGCGGCGGATGATGAGCGAGATGCTGTCGAAGCTCGAGGTCGAGGTCCTGCGCCTCTACGTCGAGGGCAAGTCGTACCAGGAGATCGCCGAGGTCCTCGGCCGGCACGTCAAGTCGATCGACAACGCCCTGCAGCGCATCAAGCGCAAGCTCGACGTCCACCTCGCCGAGCGGGCCGCCGCCGAAGACGTCGCCTAGCCGCCGCCAGCTTCCGTCGCCGGCGTTCGAGGGGCCCCTGCGGGGGCCTCTCCCCATGTGCCCTACCGGAGGCCGCCGGCCGGGGCTGGGTTAGCCTCTCGCGCCCGCCCGAGTAGCTCAGACGGTCAGAGCAGGCGCCTTGTAAGCGTCAGGTCGTGGGTTCGAATCCCACCTCGGGCTCTCTCCCCGGCCGCCTCCCCGGCGGCTCGGCGCGCCCCGAAATCGGCCGTCTTCACGCGTTCGTCATGAAATGCGCCTTCCGACTTCCTTGTATAGATCAGTTCCGAATTTAGATAAATAGATCCGAACGGGATTCCGCACCACTCTCCAAGCCGCAGAAGGCTTCTGGGGCCGGCCGTAGGCTGATCAGGGCCCGTCGGAGCGCCTCCCTGCAAGAAAAATTCGGCACTCAGTGCCAGCGCGAATCGTGGGATTCCGGTCACTGCGTTGACTGCCGCCTGTGCCGGCGCCGGCCCGCCACGCTGGGAGGTCGTTGACCTGGCCTTACCTTCAGTCGAGGATCAGAATCTTGATGGAGCTCTCGCAGCGGAGCCGCGACATCATCGACTTCGAGCGGACCTGGCGGGCCCTTCCGGGCACGAAGGCCCAGGCGATCCGCGAGCGGTTCGGCCTGTCGGACTCCCGCTACTACCACCTGCTGAACGCCATCCTCGACGAGCCGGGCGGGGCCGCCTACGACCCGCTCGTCGTCAAGCGACTCCGGCGGCACCGCGACCGCCGCCGGCGGGCGCGCTTCGACCGGCAGTACGGCGGCTCAGAGTCCCGGTGATCTGGCGCCGGGGCCACGGCGGGCCGGACGATCTCGCCGGGTCCGGCCCGGAGACCGGTCCATCGGCGGAGGGCGGTCCGGGCCAGCCGGGCGCCGCCCGGCGCCGGTCGTCGGCCGGCGCCTCCTTCACCCGTTCGATGCTCGGGGCCTTGGCCCGGGGGACGGGACTCGTGGCCGTGGCCCTGGTGATCGGGATCGTGCTCCTCCAGTGGAGCGACGCCAGCACCGACGCCGCCGCCGGGGGCCGTCCGCCCGCCATGGGCACCCCGGCGGCCCCCGGGACGACGGCGACGTCGGCCACGACGGCGACGACCGGGTCGGCGGGGCCGCGGCCGCCGTCCGCCGTCAGCGTCCTCGTCCTCAACGGCAGCGGGCGCAACAATCAGGCCAAGCCGATGTCGGACCGGCTGGCGGTCGTCGGCTACCGCACGCTGGCCCCCGGCACCGTGGCCCGCCGGACGGACAGCGTCGTCCTCTGCCGGGCGGGCCTCGACCGGGAGGCGGGAGCCCTTGTGGCCGCCACCGGCCTCCCCGCCAAGGCCGGGGCGCTGGACGACACCACCGCCGCCGGCCTCCCCGGTGCCGGGCCGGCCGACTGCGTGGTGGTCATCGGAGCCCGGTAGCCGGCGGAAGAAACGTACCCCGATATCCGCCCGTCCGAATTACACACGTGTAACAATCGCCGGATTGTGTGGACGCAGAGACGGGCGTTGATCGCCTCCGTGTGCGCCGCGGCCCTGCTGTTCGCCGCCACCCCGGCGGCGCAGGGCGCCAGGGGCCGGTCCCGACCACCGAGCGGGGGTGACCTCGAGCGCAAGCGGGACGACGCCCAGCGCAAGGCGGAGCAGGTCCGCCACGACCTCGACCTGGCCCATGCCTCCGAGACGGAACTCGAGAGGCATCTGGCGCAGATCGCCGCCGA
>JAICYE010000135.1 GCA_025934385.1 Acidimicrobiia bacterium
GCCACGGCGGCGGGATTCGGCCCGCCGCCGCCGACTGAGACCACCCGATGAAGCGCCCGGCGAAAGCGGGCGGCGCCGGCCGGGAGGCCGCCGCCCGGCGCTCGACCGAACTCGGCCTGGTGACCCTGGCGGTGATCCTGGCGGCGGGGGGCTACGTCCTCACCGCCCTGGCCAAGAACGCCCGGCTCCCGGCCAACCTCGCCCCCTTCGCCGCCGGCGCCGCCGGGCTGGCGCTGGTCGCCCACCTGGCGGTGCGGCGCTTCGCCCCCCGGGCCGACGGGACGCTCCTCGGCCTCGCCGTCCTCCTCAACGGCATCGGCTTCGTGGTCATCGCCCGGCTCGACCCCGACCTGGCCCGCTACCAGTCCCTGTGGACGGCGGTCGGCATCGCCGCCTTCGTCGCCACGCTGGCCGTCGTCCGCCGGGTCACCGACCTGCAGCGCTACCGCTACACATTCGCCCTGCTCGGCATCGCCTCGCTGCTCATCCCCGCCGTCCCCGGGATCGGCCAGGACATCAACGGCGCTCGCCTCTGGGTCCACCTCGGACCGCTCAACTTCCAGCCCGGGGAGGCGGCCAAGGTCCTGCTGGTGATCTTCCTGGCCGCCTACCTCGTCGAGAAGCGGGAGCTGCTGTCGACGCCGACCTGGCGGGTCGGCCCGGTGATGCTGCCCGACCCGAAGCACTTCGCCCCGCTGATCCTGGCCTGGGGCGGCTCGATTCTGGTCATGGTCCGGGAGACGGACCTCGGCTCGTCCCTGCTCTTCTTCGCCGTCTTCCTGGCCATGCTCTACATCGCCACAGCCCGGGCCAGCTACCTCGGTGTCGGGTCGGCCCTCTTCGCCGTCGGGGCGACGCTGGCCTACCACGCCTTCGGCCACGTCCGGGAGCGGGTGACGACCTGGATCAACCCCTGGCCGACGGCCGACAGCCACGGCTACCAGCTGGTTCAGGCCCTCTTCGCCTTCGGCTCCGGGGGCTTCGCCGGCACCGGCCTCGGGCTCGGCAGCCCGGGGAAGATCCCCAACGCCGCCACCGACTTCGTCTACGCCGCCATCGGCGAGGAGCTCGGCCTCATCGGGACCACCGCCGTCCTGCTGATCTATCTCCTCTTCATCGGTGTGGGCTTCCGCATCGCCCTCCGGGCGGAGCAGCCCTTCCTCAAACTGCTGGCCGCCGGACTCACCACGATTCTCGGCGTCCAGACGTTCATCATCCTCGGCGGGGTTACCCGGCTCATCCCGCTGACCGGCATCACGATGCCGTTCGTGTCCTACGGCGGATCGTCGCTGGTGGCCAACTTCGTGATCCTGGCCCTGCTGCTCCGGATCTCCGACGAGGTCGCCCGGCGGTCCGACCCCGACGCCGGCGGCGAGGCCGCCGCTCCCGCCACCACCGGGGTGCACCAATGAGCCCGATGAACCGTCAGGTCCGCCGAGTCGGCATCGCCGTCGTCGTCTGCTTCCTCGCCCTGTTCGTCCAGCTCAACTACCTCCAGGTCGTGCGGGCCCACAGCCTGGCCGACAACCCCCGCAACGTCCGGGCGGTGGTGCGGGACTACTCCGAGCCCCGGGGCGCCATCCTCACCAGCGACGGCGTCGTCGTCGCCCGCTCGGTGCCGGTGAAGGACGAGTTCGAGCGGCTCCGCACCTACCCGACCGGGCCGCTCTTCGCTCACACCAGCGGCTTCTTCTCCTTCACGCTGGGGGCGTCGGGCGTGGAGGACGCCTACAACTCCGACCTTTCCGGCCGCAACCTCGACCGGCAGTTCCACGACATCGGCGACTGGCTGATCGGCAAGGAGCAGACCGGCGACGCCGTCCTGTCGCTCAGCAACGTCGCCCAGGAGGCGGCCCGCGACGCCCTCGGCGATCGCAAGGGGTCGGTGGTGGTGCTCGACCCGTCCACCGGCGAAGTCCTGGCGCTGTGGTCGTATCCCTCCTACGACCCGGGGCCGCTGGCCGACCATTCACCGAAGACGGTGCAGGCGGCCTACGACGGCTACACCCACGACCCGGCCAACCCGATGCTGGCCCGGGCCTACCGGGAGCGCTACCCGCCGGGGTCGACGTTCAAGATCGTGACGGCCTCCACCGCCATCGAGACCGCCACGGCCAACCCGGGGAGTCGCTATCCCGTCCTCCGGTTCCTGGCGCTGCCCCAGTCCGACAAGCAGCTCCACAACTTCGGCAACGAAGCCTGTGGCGGGACGATGGCCGATGCCTTCCGCCAGTCCTGCAACACGACGTTCGGCCAGATCGGGCTCGACCTCGGCGAGAAGCTGGTCGACGGCATGAAGGCCTTCGGGATCACCGAGGACGTCCCCTTCGACCTGCCCGAGGCCCGCAGCAGCGGCCCGGCGGCCGGCACCTTCGAGCACAACAAGCCGAGCTTCGCCAACGCCGCCATCGGCCAGGGCGACGTCGCCGTCACCCCGCTGCAGATGGCCCTGGTGGCCGGGGCCATCGCCAACGGCGGCGTGATCATGACGCCCCACGTGGTGCGGGAGATCCGGGATCCGGACGGGCGGGTCATCCGCACGATCGCGCCCACGCAGTGGAAGCGGGCGGTGTCCCCGACCACCGCCGCCGCCGTCACGCAGATGATGATCGACGTGGTGAAGCGGGGGACGGGGACCGCCGCGGCCATCCCCGGCTACACGGTGGCCGGCAAGACCGGCACGGCCGAAGCGCCGGGCGGCCCGCCCCACGCCTGGTTCGTGGCCTTCGCCCCGGCCGAGGCGCCCCGCTTCGCCGTTGCCGTCATCGTCGAGCGGGGCGGCGACCTCGGCGACGAGGCCACCGGCGGTCGGGTGGCCGCCCCGGTGGCGCAGAAGGTGCTGGCCAAGCTCCTGTCGCTGCCCAAGCCGACGGCTGGGGAGCTTCACCAGCCTCCCCCGACGCAGACCGCCCCCGGTCAGCAAAACCTCACCTCGACGACAGCCGGGCCCAAGCCCGGCGGACGGTAGGGTTCCTCCGATGCCCGAACGGGTCTACACGAACCGGTACGAGATCGTCCGGCACCTGGCCCGCGGCGGAATGGCCGAGGTCTACCTGGCCCACGACCAGCTCCTCGACCGCCGGGTGGCGCTCAAGGTGCTGTTCCCCGAGTTCGCCCGCGACCCGGCCTTCGTCCAGCGGTTCCGCCGGGAAGCCCAGGCCGCCGCCAACCTCAACCACCCCAACATCGTCGCCGTCTTCGACTGGGGCGAGGAGGACGGTACGTACTTCATCGTCATGGAGTACGTCGAGGGCCGCAGCCTCCGGGAGGCCATCCAGGCCGAAGGGCCGCTCTACCCCAACCTGGCCGCCGACCTCGCCTCCGACATCGCCGGGGCCCTCGGCTTCGCCCACCGCAACGGCGTCGTCCACCGCGACGTGAAGCCAGGCAACATCCTGCTCACCCCCCAGGGGCAGGTGAAGGTCACCGACTTCGGCATCGCCCGGGCGGCCGGCATCAGCGAGGGCCTGACCCAGACCGGATCGGTCATGGGGACGGCCACCTACTTCTCCCCCGAGCAGGCCCAGGGTCTCCCCGTCGACCCCCGGTCCGACGTCTACTCCCTCGGCGTCGTCCTCTACGAGATGGTCTGCGGCATTCCCCCGTTCACCGGGGAGAGCCCGATCTCGGTGGCCTACAAGCACGTCCGGGAGGAGGCGCCCCGGCCGACCGTGGTCAACCCCGACGTCCCCGCCCCCCTGGAGAACGTCATCCTCACGGCCATGGCCAAGAGCCCCGAGGCCCGCTACGCCTCGGCCGACGAGATGCGGGCCGACCTGGCCCGCTTCCGGCGGGGGGAGCAGACGTCGTCGGTGCCGCTGATGGCCGTGCCGGTAGCGGGCACCGACGTGACCGTGGCCAACCCCCGGATGGACAAGGTCTACGACCGCACCACGGTCGGCACGGTCATCCCGTCGCCGACGATCCCGGTGGCGCCCCGCCGGTCGGCGGGCCCGTTCGTCCTGGCGCTCATCGCCCTGCTGGCGGCGCTGGCCGGGCTCGGCTACCTGCTGGCCCGCCAGCTGTCAGGCAAGAGCGGGAGCACGGCGCTGGTCCCGGTGGGCAGCTACGTCGGGCAGTCCCAGCACGACGCCGAGCTGCTCATCACCAACGCCGGGCTCAAGCCCGACAGCACGAGCGAGGAGAACGACCAGGTGGCGGCCGATCAGGTCGTCTCCCAGGATCCCCAGCCGGGCACGAAGATCGACAAGGGCGGCACCGTCCACCTCAAGATCAGCGCCGGCAAGGGCCAGGTGAAGATCCCCGACGTCGGCAACCAGTCGCTCGACGACGCCCAGTCCCAGTTACGCGACGCCGGCCTCGACTACAAGGTCCAGCAGGAGAGCAGCGACAGCGTCGACGCCGGCAAGGTGACCCGCACGGACCCGCCTTCCGGCAGCCAGGTCGAGAAGGGCACGATCATCACCCTGTTCGTCTCGACCGGCAAGCAGCAGGTCCAGATTCCCGACGTCTCGGGCCAGGACCCGGCCACGGCGGCGAACACGCTCGGCACCAAGGACCTCGGATTGGAGCAGGTCAACCAGCCGAGCGACACGGTCGAGTCCGGGACGGTCATCGGCACCAACCCGCCGGCCGGCACCTCGGTACCGAAGGGTTCCAAGGTCCAGCTGATCGTCTCCTCGGGCAAGGAGCAGGTCTCGGTGCCCAACCTCTACGGCCGCACCCAGTCGGAGGCGATGTCCGACCTCCAGAGCGTCGGCCTGAACGGGACGGTGACGTCGGTGTCGTGCAGCGACTCCTCCAGCTCCGGCAAGGTGATCGCCCAGAGCCCCTCGGCCGGCTCGAAGGTGGGCAAGGGTTCGAGCGTCAACATGTCGGTCTGCAAGCAGAACGCCACCACGACCACGACGACGGGATCCCCGGGCACCACCTTGTTCCCTTGACCGGCCGGCGTGTCGACCTGGCCGGCTGGTACGCCCGGCACGGCCGCCACGACCTGCCCTGGCGGGCGACCCGGGACCGGTGGGCGGTGCTGGTGTCGGAGGTCATGCTCCAGCAGACCCCGGTCGGCCGGGTGGCGGCGGTGTGGCCGGCGTTCATGGCCCGTTTCCCGACGCCGGAGACGACGGCCGCCGCCTCGCCCGGCGACGTCATCGCCGCCTGGGGCACGCTGGGCTACCCCCGCCGGGCCCGGCGGCTGTGGGAGGCGGCGGGCGTCCTGGCCGCCTCGGGCTGGCCGGAGGACCTCGCCGACCTGCCCGGGGTGGGCCGCTACACCGCCCTGGCGATTGCCGCCCAGGTGGACGGGCGGGACGCACCGGCGGTCGAGACCAACGTCCGGCGGGTGGTCGAACGGCGGGCCGGCCGGGTGCTGTCGCCCCGGGAGGCCGCCACCGCCAGCCGGGAGGCGGGCCATCCCCTCACCGGGCGGGACCGCCTGCTGGCCCTGATGGACGTCGGCGCCGTCCTCTGCCGGCCCCGGGCCCCCCGCTGCCCGGAGTGCCCCCTGCGAACCGGCTGCGTCACGGCGGCGACGGTGGCCGCCGGCGGACCGTCGGCCGCCGACCCGGCGCTCGGCCGGCGCGCTCGCCAGCCCGCCTACGAGGGCTCGTTCCGCCAGCGCCGGGGCCGGGTCCTGGCTGAGCTGCGGGCAGGCGCCCGCCCGTCCGCCGAACTCGACCCCGCCGCCCTCGCCGCCCTGGTGGAGGACGGTCTCGCGGCCATCGACGGGCCGCTAGCCCGCCTGCCCTGACGGGGCCGGAGCCCCGGCCCGGGTCAGGAAGTTCCGGAGGAGCTGGTGACCGGCCTCCGTCAGGATCGACTCGGGGTGGAACTGGACCCCTTCGACCGGCAGCTCCCGGTGGCGGAGGCCCATGACGACGCCGTCGTCGGTCTCGGCGGTGATCTCCAGGCAGTCGGGGACGCTGTCGCGCTCCACCACCAGCGAGTGGTACCGGGTGGCCTCGAAGGGGTTGGGCAGCCCGGCGAAGAGGCCGTCCCCGCCGTGGCGGATCATCGACGTCTTGCCGTGCATGACCTGGCCGGCCCGCACGACGCGGCCGCCGTAGAGCTGGCCGATGCACTGGTGGCCGAGGCACACGCCGAGCACCGGCACGCCCCGCCGGCCGAACTCGTCGATGGCGGCCCCCGAGACGCCGGCGTCCTCCGGCCGGCCCGGCCCCGGGGAGATCAGCACCGCCGCCGGGTCGATGTCGACGAGCTGGTCGAGCCGGGCCTCGTCGTGCCGGTAGACGAGCGGGTCGGCCCCCAGCTCCCCCAGGTACTGGACGAGGTTGTAGACGAACGAGTCGTAGTTGTCGATGAACAGCACTCTGGCCCCTTCGGTCGCAGAGCTCCCTCCCGGCGCTCCGCGCCTAGGGGTCGACCTCCCGGTTCCTAGCGACGAAGTCGCGGGA
>JAICYE010000398.1 GCA_025934385.1 Acidimicrobiia bacterium
CGGCATCGGCTTCACCTGGGAGCACGACGCCCACCTCTATTTCAAGCGGGCCAAGAGTTCCGAGATCCTCTTCGGCGATCCCACCTACCACCGCGAGCTGCTGGCCCAGCGGATCGGAATTTAGAAATCCTCAGTCGTTAGCCTGCCCCTATGGAGGTCGTCCTCGGGGCCTTGGCGGTCGGGCTCGTGCTGCTCATCGCCGCGGTGGCGATCCTGCGGGAGAGCCACCGGCTGGCGGCGCTGCCACCGCGGCCCACGTTCGACCCCGACGTCGCCCTGGAGTGGGTGGTGCAGCACCTCGCCGACGACGCCGCCGCCACGCTGACCGTCGACGAGGTGAGGGTGATCCTCGACCTCCAGCTCCAGTATTTCAAGGCCAAGGGCGTGTCGCAGAATGGCTCGAGCGCCAACCCCGTCGGCCCCGTGGTGGTGGGCGGCTCCGAGACCGTGGGCTACATCCTCGAGCAGGCGGCCGCCCGGGGGGCCGAGTTCACCCCCGAGCAGGTGCACGCCGTCGTCGAGACCCAGCTGGCCTATCTGCGGGCGATCGGGGCGGTCGGGTCCAAAGCTGACGACTTCGAGGACGAGTGATCATCCGACTCGAATTCGTAACCCGGTGACGTCTCCGGCTTGCTATAAATGGGCTACCGAAGAAAGGAGGTGGTCCAGCGGATGCATGGTAAATCTGGGACCTCGGAGGTGCGCGGCCGCTAGGCCGTTCAGGCTGGACCGCCTGGCGGAAACCCACCGCCGCACTGCTGCCGATACCCGGGTGGGAAGTGGTCCCGCCCACCGCTGTTCGGGGCGGCCGTAACGATCAGCCAAAGTTTGGTTCGGGGGCCCTGTGGGGCCCCCGAACTATTGTTCAGCCCTGTGAGCCGTCCCATCCGTTTCGAACACAACCGCTACGTGGGTGACAAGAGCAGCCGGGTCGTCCACGATCTCGATGCCGCCACCGACGCCTGCCGGATCGACGAGCTCATGGCCTCCGAGCAGTTCGCCGCCTTCGGCCCCGACAGCCTGGCCGAGGCCCGCAACCGCGGCTACCGGCCGCATCGGGCCTGCACGGCCGGGTCGACGGCCAACCCACCCGAGGCTCCGGCCGACGCCGCCTGACGCCGCTCGTCATCCGGCCGTCCCCGGACCCTGAGCGGAAAACCCACAGAATCTGTTGGAAAGGCACTCGGGGTCGGGCGCCGGACTCAGCCCGCCGGCGTCAGGCCGCCCGGCAGGGCGTTGGCCAGGCCGGTGTAGCGGGCCTCGAAGGCGGTGTCGGAGAGGGCGGGTTCGGTGGCCGGGCCGGCGGCGGGATCGGCGGGCAGGCCGGCGAGGTCGCCGGGCGGGAGCGCCAGCGGCTCGACGAGCCGGTGGGCCCGCAGGACCAGCACCCGGACCTCCCGGCCGGAGAGGGCGTCGAGGTCGAGGATCGTCTTGCCGTTCAGGATTTCCTTCGCCTTGTCGTCGAGGACCGTGGTGGCCGAGCCGGTCAGCTCCACCCAGCCGTCGATGCGGACGTGGCCGGCGCCGGCGTCGTCGTCGTAGGTCGAGAGCTCCCGGGCCCGGCGGTAGGCGGGCTTCAGGACCGGGGTGGCGCCGGGGTCGGGCCGGAGCCAGCAGCGCCGGACGCCGTCCGGCGGCCCGCCGGTGTCGGGCTCGAACCGGAGATCGACGATCTGCTCGCCTTCGAGGAGCGCATCGATGACGGCGGCCGGAGCGGTGAGGGTGGGTACGGCGGTATCGGGCACGGCGAGTCAGGATAAGCCCTCTGGTCATGCACTAGACATTCGACTCCGACGGCCTGCGGCTGGCCTCGTACTTCGCCCGTCCGCCCGGGTTCGCCCGGGTGCCCGGGCTGGTGCTGTGCCACGGCTTCCCCACGGGGCCCCGGGGTGGGGACAGCTCGGCATCGACGTACCCCGAACTGGCGGAGCGGCTGACCCGGGAGGCCGGCTGGGCCGTCCTGGCCTTCAACCTGCGGGGGACGGGCACCTCCGAGGGGGACTTCTCGCTCGACGGCTGGCTGTCCGACCTGGGCCACGCCGTGACGCTGATGTCGGAGCGGGCCGATGTCGGGGGGGTCTGGCTGGCCGGATCGAGCACCGGCGGGTCGCTGTCGATCATCCTGGCCGCCGACGACGAGCGGGTCCGGGGCGTGGCCACGCTGGCGGCCCCGGCGTCGTTCTCGGAGTGGGCGCTGCACCCCGACCGGCTGCTGGCCGACGCCCGGACGCTGGGGATCATCCGCCACGCCGACTTCCCGCCCGACCCGGCCGCCTGGGGCCGGCGGTTCGCCGAGATGTCGCCGCTGGAAGCGGCCACCCGGATCGCCCCCCGTCCGCTGCTGCTGATCCACGGCGAAGCCGACGAGGTCGTGCCCATCGCCGACGCCCGGGCCCTGTTCGAGGCGGGGTTCGGCAACGCCGATCTCCGCACGGTCGCCGGAGCCGGTCACCGCCTCCGCCACGACCCGAGGGCGATCGCCACCCTGATCGGCTGGATGACACGGCAGAGTCCCTGATCCGGCCGGAACCGGCGTTCCCGAGGAACGCCGGTCAGGCCGAAGTTTGATCGATCAACCGTCGCAGCTCTCTGGCGGTGGTGGCGGGATCGGGGGCCTCCGTCAGGGCGCGCACCACGACGAAGCGGGTGGCCCCGGCGGCGGCGATGGCCGGCAGCGTGGCGGGGGAGACGCCGCCGGTGACGAAGAACGGGTGGGCCGACCGCTCGGTGGCCAGACGGATGTAGTCGAGGCCGGTGCCCGGGCGGCCCGGCTTCGTCGGCGTCGGCTCGACCGGACCGGCGCTGACGTAGTCGACGGGCTCGCCGGCGGAGGCGGCGAGTTCGTCGGGGGCGTGGGTCGACAGGCCCACCAGGATGTCGGGGCCGACGATGCGGCGGGCCACGGCGGCGGGGACGTCGTCCTGGCCCACGTGGACGCCGTCGGCGTCGCAGGCCAGCGCCAGGTCGGGCCGGTCGTTGAGCACGAAGAGGGCCCCGGCGGCGTGGGCGGCCTCCCGGGCGACGGCCGCCCGCACCAGCAGCGCCCGGTCCGGGAGGTGCGTGTCCCGCAGCGGCACGACG